>CAZNMV010000001.1:0-25107 GCA_964573835.1 uncultured Aestuariivita sp.
GGGCCAGACGGTGAAGCTGCTCAAGCAGCATCACCTGCTGGAAGACACCGATGTGGTGATTTTCGATGTCCTGGGTGACGTGGTCTGCGGCGGCTTTGCCGCGCCGCTGCAGCATGCCGACCGCGCGGTGATCGTCACCGCCAACGATTTCGACAGCATCTATGCGATGAACCGCATCATCGCCGCGGTGCAGGCCAAGTCGTCGAACTACAAGGTGCGGCTCGCGGGTTGCGTCGCCAACCGGTCGCGCGAGACGAACGAGGTCGACCGCTTCTGCGAACGTGTGGGTTTCAAGCGCATCGCGCATATGCCCGATTATGACGCGATCCGCCGGTCGCGCCTGAAGAAGCGCACGCTTTTCGAGATGGAGGACGAACAGGACATCGTCCATGCCCGCAAGGAATACATCCGTCTGGCCGAAACGCTTTGGGCGGGAACCGACCCTCTGGCGCCTGCGCCGATGGAAGACCGCGAGATCTTTGAGCTTCTGGGGTTCGATTGATGGGCGCATACGACCAGACCCTGTCGCGGGTCGAGACCTATTTCGACAAGACCGCGACGCGTACCTGGGAACGCCTGACCAGCGACGCGCCGGTGTCGAAGGTGCGCGCCACCGTGCGCGCGGGCCGCGACCGGATGCGCGCGCTGATGCTGTCGCGCCTGCCCGAGGATCTGCGCGGCGCGCGGGTTCTGGATGCGGGCTGCGGTGCGGGGCAGATGAGTGTCGAACTCGCCCGCCGCGGGGCGCAGGTTGTGGCCTGCGACATCTCCCCGAACCTGGTCGACATCGCCCGCCGCCGGCTGCCCGAAGAGCTGGCGCCGCAGGTGCATTTCGCATCGGGCGACATGCTGGACGATGCGCACGGGTCCTTCGACCATGTCGTCGCGATGGACAGCCTGATCTATTACTCCGGCGCCGATATCGGCCGCGCACTGGCCCGGCTGGAACCGCGCACCTCGGGGTCTGTCGTTTTCACCGTCGCGCCGCGCACGACGCTGCTGATGGGGATGTGGTATGCGGGCAAGCTGTTCC
This sequence comes from uncultured Aestuariivita sp., assembly GCA_964573835.1. Classification (GTDB taxonomy): domain Bacteria; phylum Pseudomonadota; class Alphaproteobacteria; order Rhodobacterales; family Rhodobacteraceae; genus JAGYKE01. The sequence goes on from CAZNMV010000001.1 coordinate 1,034, forward strand.
CGCAATCGGACCGGTCGCCCGTCATGATCCCGCATGATCCCGTGCGGCTGGCGCGCGACGTGGCGGCGCAGGGCGTTGCCGGATCGCTGCGCCCCGTCGGCCAGATCACCAGCGGCTTCTACATCAGCCAGGCCATGGAGTTGCGTGGATGATCCAGGCGCGGCTCAAATCGCTGTCCCTCCGGGCGCTCCCCTTCGCCGACGCGGCGAGCGAGGGGCTTCCCATGGGTCAGCTGCTGCGCCTGTCGCTGTTTCAGGTGTCGGTGGGCATGGCCACGGTCATGCTGCTTGGCACGCTGAACCGCGTGATGATCGTGGAACTGAGCGTGCCCGCCATGATCGTCGCCACGATGATCGCGCTGCCGGTGCTGATCGCGCCCTTCCGCGCGCTTCTGGGCTTCCGGTCGGACACGCACCGCTCGGCCCTCGGCTGGAAGCGGGTGCCCTATATCTGGTTCGGATCGCTCTGGCAGTTCGGCGGGCTGGCCATCATGCCCTTCGCGCTTCTGGTTCTGGGCGGCGATGTGGTCCACGACATTCCCTTCGCGGGCCAGGTTCTGGCGGCGCTGGCCTTCCTGATGACGGGGCTGGGCCTGCACATGACGCAGACCGCGGGTCTGGCACTTGCCAGCGACCGGGCGACCGACGAAACCCGACCGCGGGTCGTGGCGCTTCTGTATGTGATGTTTCTGGTGGGGATGGGTGTGTCGGCGGTGATCGTCGGCGCGCTTCTGGCGGATTATTCCGACCTGCGGCTTATCCGCGTGGTGCAGGGCGCCGCCGTCGTCGGCGTGGCGCTGAACCTTCTGGCGCTCTGGAAGCAGGAAAAGGTCCGTCCCATGACGCGCGCGGAACGCGAGGCCCCGCGCCCGCGCTTTTCCGACGCCTGTGCCGATTTCATGGCAGGCGGCCAGGCCGGGCGGCTTCTGGTCGTGGTCTTTCTGGGCACCATGGCCTTCAGCATGCAGGACGTGCTGCTGGAACCCTATGGCGGGGAGATCCTTGGCCTGTCGGTGTCGTCCACGACGCTGCTGACCGCCATGTGGGCCATGGGCGCGCTGGCGGGTTTCGCCTATGCCGGGCAGAGGCTCAACCGCGGCTCGAATGCCTATCGCCTGGCCGCCATGGGCGTGCTGGCCGGGGTCTGGGCCTTTTCCACTGTGATTTTCGCGGCTCCGATGGATTCGGCACCCCTGTTCTTTGCGGGTGCGGGCCTCATCGGGTTCGGCGGCGGTCTCTTCGCGGTCTCGACGCTGATGGCGGCCATGTCCATGCCTGCAAAGGGCATGGCGGGCCGCGGTCTCGCACTTGGCGCCTGGGGCGCCGCGCAAGCGACCGCCGCCGGCATCGCGATCGCGCTGGGCGGTGCCCTGCGCGACAGCATCGGCGCGCTGGCCATGACCGGCGCACTGGGCGAAGGCCTCGTCACGCCGGCGACGGGCTATTCCTTCGTCTATCACGCCGAAATCGGACTTCTTTTCGTCACGCTCGCCGTGCTGGGGCCTCTGGTCCGCACATCGGGCATTTCCCAATCCACCGCGACCGGACCGACCAGACTGGGACTGGCCGAGTTTCCGACCTGACTGTCCACAAGGAGGGACATCACCATGACAGAACCATTCTTCGGAGAGTTCGACCTGGCGGCTTCGACGCTGTGGCTGTTCTATGCCTTCTTCGCGCTGCTCCTCTACTACATCCAGCGCGAGAACATGCGCGAAGGCTATCCGCTGGAAGACGACGACGGCAACCCGTCGTCGAACCCCGGGCTGTTCCCGCTGCCGGAAGACAAGACCTTCAAGCTGCCTCATGGCCGTGGCGACGTGACCGTGCCCAGCGGGCAGGCCCCCGAGCGTGCGGATCTGCCCTTGCGCCGGACCAACGCGGCCAACGGTTATCCGCTGGAACCCACGGGCGATCCCATGATCGACGGCGTCGGCCCGGCCGCTTGGGCGCCGCGCCGGGATGAACCCGAGCTTGACGGGCACGGCCATCCCAAGATCGTGCCGATGTCCAAGAACGACGCCTTCGGCGTGTCGGCCGGGGCGGACCCGCGCGGCATGCCCGTTGTGTCGGGCGACGGCGAGATCGTGGGCGAGGTGACCGACATGTGGGTCGACGAACCCGAACAGATGGTCCGTTACCTCGAATACAAGCTGAACAAGAAATGGGGCGAAGGCAGCCGCCTTGTGCCGCTCACCATGGCCCGCATCTGGGGTGGCAAGGTGAAGATCAACTCGATCTACGCCAAGCACTTCGCGACCGTGCCCACCATCGCCTCGGGCAGCCAAGTCACCAAGCTCGAGGAAGACAAGGTCTCGGCCTATTACGGCGGCGGGCATCTCTATGCCGATGCCAGCCGTCAGGAACCGCAGCTTTGACATGACACGCCGCCGCGCGACCCCGGAGGGGGCCGCGCGGTTTCTGACCTGAACCCACGGAGATACTCGCCATGTCTCACGACGACTTTGAAATCGAGCCCGTTGAGGGGCTCCCCGAAACACCGCCCAAGGGCGAAGTGATCCTCTGGCAGGGCCGCCCCGACTGGCGGCAACTGGCCTGGGAATCGCTGAGCCTGCCTTGGGTCATCGGCTATTTCGCCGTTCTGGCGATCTGGCGGTTCCTGTCGGTGATCGACCTCATGCCGCTGGGTCAGGCGCTGGGCGCCACATTGCCCTTCCTGATCATGGGCGGTGTCGTGGTGGCCCTTCTGGTTCTGACCGCTCTCGCCCAGGCGCGCAGCGCGATGTACACCGTCACCAACCGCCGGGTTGCCATGCGTATCGGCGCGGCGCTGACCATGACGCTGAACCTGCCCTATACCCAGATCGCCAATGCCATGCTCGACCTGCGGCGCGGCGGCACCGGCACCATCGCGTTCGAGACGATGGGCGACACGCGGCTGTCCTACCTGCTGTGCTGGCCGCATCTGCGCCCCTGGCACATGAAGGCGACCCAGCCCGCGCTGCGCTGCATCCCCGATGCCGAACGGGTCGCGGCCCTGATCTCCGACGCCGCGCAGGCGCGGATCGCCGAACCGAGACTGGAACGCAAGGCGCCCATGCGCGCCGGTGTCGCCGTGGCAGCGGAGTGACCGGGATGAGCGACACCCCCAACACCCCCCGCCTGCGCCACCGCGACGACGAACTTGTCCCCGTCTTCATGGTCCGCGCCATGTTCGCGCTGGTGGTCGTGTGCCTCGTGCTTGTCTCGGCGGCGCGCATCACCGGGCGTCCGCTGGAATCGACCCCGCCCGACGGCGCGATCGTCAAGGAACGCCTGATCTACCTGTCGGGCGATACCTCGGGCGCGGCGCGCGTGCTGGACGCGAACGGAAGCGTCATCGCCGACCTGCCGGGTGATCAGGGCGGGTTCATCGCCGGGATCGAACGCGTGATCGCGCGCGAACGGCTCAAGCGCAACCTGCCCGATGACGGCCCCGTCCTTCTGCAACTGCGCGAAGGCAACCGTCTGTCGATCGCCGATCCGCTGACCGGATGGTCAGCCGAACTGATGGGCTTCGGCCTCACCAATACCCGCAGCTTCGCCAGGCTGCTGGACCAACCGTAACCCAGAAGGAAAGGAAGCCTCCGATGGGAATTCTGACAAAGGACGTGGAGCGGCACCCCTGCGAAGTGGAAGTCAGCCACTGCTTCGACAGCCTGCACGCCCACGTGAAGTTCACCGACGGCGCCGTCGTCTGGCCCGGTGACGAAGTGATCGTCAAGGGCCCCGAGATCATGGCGCCCTACGGCGAGGTCGTGCGCGAACAGCGCGAGGCGGTGATCTACCGCGCCTCCAAGCTCGAACGCCTCTGGACCCGCCTGACCGGTGATTTCGAATTCATGGAACTCTGCGAGTTCTCCTTCTCCGAGGAGGTGAAGCTATGAATGCCCCGATCAAACACTCTGCCGACGCCACCACTGTCGAGGAGGGCCTCGCCATCCAGGAGGAACTGGCGAAGTTCGACAGCGAAACGGCGACCGCCGTCGCGATGCAGAACACGCTGCTGACGCCGCGCTTCTACACCACCGATTTCGACGAGCTCGACGCGATCGACGTCAGCCCGGTGCGCGAGGACTGGGACCGTCTGATCGACCAGATGCAAGCCGACCCCAACAAGGGCCATTTCCGCAAGAACGAAGACTGGGATCACGTCGACTGGGACGGGATGGAACCGGGACTGCGCAAGGAATTCATCGATTTCCTGATCTCGTCCTGCACCGCCGAATTCTCGGGCTGCGTGCTCTACAAGGAGATGAAGCGGCGCGGCACCAACAAGGACGTGACGCAGCTGTTCCAGCTGATGGCGCGGGACGAGGCGCGGCACGCGGGCTTCATCAACGACGCGCTGCGCGAAGCGGGCGTGGCGGTGAACCTGGGCTTCCTGACGCAGAAGAAGAAATACACCTACTTCCGGCCCAAGTTCATCTACTACGCCACATACCTGTCGGAAAAGATCGGCTACGCGCGCTACATCACGATCTTCCGGCATCTCGAAGCGCATCCCGAACACCGGTTCCACCCGATCTTCAAGTGGTTCCGCGAATGGTGCAATGACGAGTTCAGCCACGGCGAGGCCTTCGCGCTCCTGATGAAGACCGACCCCAAGCTGACCTCGGGCATCAACGCCTACTGGATCAAGTTCTTCCTGACCGCGGTCTATGCGACGATGTATGTCCGCGACCACCAGCGCCCGGCCTTCCATGCCGCGCTGGGCGTCGATCCCGACTGGTATGCGCATGAGGTCTTCACCAAGACCTCGAAGCTCAGCGAGCAGATCTTTCCGCTGACGCTCGACATCGACCACCCGCGCTGGCAGCGCGAGCTTGTGGCGCTGCAGAAGGCCAACGCCGATCTGGCGAATGCGGTCGAAAGCAAGCAGACGCTCAGGAAATGGGGCGCACAGCTGCGCGCGGCGCGGGCCTTTGTGTCGCTTCTGCTGATCCCGTCGAAGTCGAACACGGTTCCCGCCAGCACGCGGATGGAGCCGGTCTATTGATCCAAGCGCCCGCATATCGCGGCGCGTGCGCGGCACATCGTGCGGACCGGGGGGTCAGTTCATGACCCCCTCGATCGCCGCCTTGTTCGCATTGTTCGTCTGGTGGTTCGCCACCGGCGCGATCCTGATGGTCGTCAAGCACGCCGACCGGCGCGGCCTGCGGGCGCGCAAGATCGCCGTGATCGCGGGCCTGCCCCTGATCGTCGCGGGCGTCTGGGCCTATCAGGTCAGCCTGACGGATACCGGGGTGTCGGGGGCCTATGTCGGGTTCCTTGGCGCGCTGGGCATCTGGGGCTGGATCGAACTGGCCTTCCTTGCGGGTATCATCACCGGTCCGATCACCCGGCCCCTGCCCGACGGCGTGCGCGAACTCGAACGCTTCCTGCGCGCCTGGGGCACGGTCGCCTTCCACGAATTCCTGCTGGTCGGCGCGCTGATCCTTGTCGTCATGGAAGGCTGGGGGGCGCCCAACACCTTCGGCATGTGGACCTTCATCATCCTCTATGCCGCGCGCATCTCGGCCAAGCTGAACCTTTACCTCGGCGTGCCCAAGATCAACACCCAGTTCCTGCCCGAAGCGCTGACCCATCTGCCCAGCCATTTCCGCATCCGCCGCGCGAACTGGCTTTTCCCGATCTCGGTCACCGCACTGACATTCGCGGTCGCCTGCTGGCTTGAACGCCTGCATTCGTCCACCACCCAGGGTGAGGCCATTGGTTTTGCTCTTCTCACCGCCATCACCGCCCTTGCCCTGCTGGAGCATTGGCTGATGGTTCTGCCGCTGCCTGATGAGCGGCTCTGGCGCTGGATGCTGCCGTCCGAGACGGTGGCCCCGGGCCGCTCACCCAAGCTCAAGCTACCCAGAAGACACGAGGACGCCCATGGACTTTGACGCCCTGTTCCAATCGCAGCTCGACACGCTGAAGAAGGAAGGCAATTACCGCATCTTTGCCGAGCTCGAACGCAAATCGGGCCATTTCCCGCGCGCGAAGTGCCATGATGCCGACACCCCGGACGAGGTGACGGTCTGGTGTTCCAACGACTATCTCGGCATGGGCCAGCACCCCGTCGTCACGCAGGCGATGAAGGACACGATCGACCAATGCGGCGCGGGTGCGGGCGGTACGCGCAACATCAGCGGCACCAACCACGCGCACAAGCTTCTGGAAGCGGAACTCGCCGATCTGCACGGCAAGGAACAGGCGCTGCTGTTCACGTCCGGCTATGTGTCCAACTGGGCCGCGCTGTCGACGCTGGGCTCGCGCCTGCCCGATGCGGTGATCCTGTCGGATGCGCTGAACCACGCCTCGATGATCGAAGGCATCCGCCACGCGCGCTGCTCCAAGGTCATCTGGAAGCACAACGACCCCGAAGATCTTGACCGCAAGCTGGCGGCCCTGCCCGCCAACGCGCCCAAGATCGTCGCTTTTGAGTCCGTCTATTCGATGGACGGCGACATCGCCCCCATCAGGGAAATCTGCGACGTCGCCGACAAGCACGGCGCGATGACCTATATCGACGAAGTCCATGCCGTGGGCATGTATGGCCCCCGCGGCGGCGGTGTCGCCGAACGCGAAGGGTTGATGGACCGCATCACCCTGATCGAAGGCACGCTGGGCAAGGCTTACGGCGTCGTCGGCGGATACATCACCGGCAGCCACGCGCTGTGCGATTTCATCCGCAGCTTCGCGTCGGGCTTCATCTTCACCACCGCGCTGCCGCCTGCGGTCGCCGCCGCCGCAACCGCGTCGATCCGGCACCTGAAGACCAGCGACACGGAACGCCGCATGCAGCAGGCCCGCGTCGCCTATCTGCGCAAGCGGCTCGACCAGGAGGGGATTCCCCATCTGGAAAACCCCAGCCACATCATCCCCGTGATGATCAAGGATCCGGTCAAGTGCCGGATGCTGGCCGATATCCTGATGCAGGACTGGGGCATCTACGTGCAGCCGATCAACTATCCCACAGTGCCCAAGGGCACCGAAAGACTGCGCTTCACGCCGTCGCCCATGCACAGCGAGGATGACATCGAACATCTGGTCCTGGCGCTTAAAACGCTCTGGAAGCAATGCGCGATCTCGCACGCGGTGGCCTGATGTCGCAGACTTGTGACTGTTGACTCTGCCGTACAGACGTTAAGTAGTACGTCGGACAGGAAAAATCCGGAGGGAGCTTCCATGAACCGTGTTCTAGTCACTGTCATTGCCGGTTTGCTGGCTTTGCCTGCCCTTGCCGAAGGCGATGCCGCCAAGGGCGAGAAGGAATTCAACAAGTGCAAGTCGTGCCATATGGTCGTGGCCGAAGATGGCACCGAAATCGTCAAGGGCGGCAAGACCGGTCCCAACCTGTGGGGCATCGTGGGCCGCACGGCGGGCACCTATGCCGACTTCCGCTATGGCGACGACCTTGTCGCGGCTGGCGAAAAGGGGCTTGTCTGGGACGAGGCTAACTTCGTGGCATATGTCGCCGATCCGCGCGCGTATCTTCGTGAGTATCTTGGCGACAGCAAGGCCAAGTCGAACATGTCCTTCAAGCTGGCCAAGGGCGCCGAGGATGTCTGGGCCTACCTGGCCTCGGTCGGGCCTGCGCCGACGAACTGACCGGAAGACGTTCTTTCGGGGAGACAGGGCCGCGGGTCATCCCGCGGCCTTTTTCATTCCGTTGTCGCGGGGATGCGCGCGTCACGGTGGAGGAAAGCCACGATCAGCAGGGCGACGATGTCGGGCGCTTCCTCGTGGGCGAGGTGGCCCAGACCGCCCAGCGTTTCCACCTGCGCCGACTGCATCTGCGCCGCTGCCTGCCGCGCCACATCGGGCGACACGGTCATGTCGTCGTCCCCGACAAGGAACAGCGTCCGCGCGGCGATCCCGGGCAGGTCTGCCATCAGCCCGTCCAGCGACCACTGCGCCATCATCAGTAGCGTGCCATCCAGATGCGCCTTGTCCGCGATGAGACGGCGGTAAAGATCGATCCCCCGCGCGTCGATCGTCGACCCGGTGCTGTCGATCAGCGCCCGCACCCGGTCGGGGTTGCGCGCGGTTCCCGAAAACAGCGCCGTGGCGCCGGGTGTCACGCTCAGCATCTTCGCCATGGCCGGGAAGAGGATGCCCGCCAGCCCCCGGAAATGCGCCAGCGCCGGGTTGATGCCCAGAACGCGCGGCGCGGGGCCCGGCAGATACCGCAAGAGCCGCAGGCACAAGGCCGCTCCGGCGGAATGGCCCACCAGCAGCGCAGGCTGCCACCCTTCCTGCGCGCAGAGCGCGGCAATATCCTCGGCCATCTGGTCAAGGCCCGACCGGTGCCGCGCGCCGAGTTGCGTCAGTCCGTGCCCCGGCATGTCGATCGCGACGACGCGGTGCCCCCGCGACAGGGGCGCGATCAGGTCGCGGAAGGAATGAAGACTGCCCCCCGCCCCGTGGATCATGAGGATCAGCGGACCGCGCCCGGCCTCCTGCACATGCCAGCGGTGGGGGCGGCAATGTATCTGCCGCGACAGGTGCAGGTTCGGCCAGTCAGCGGGCGGCGGCCAGCGCATCGCGTCACGCCGCGCCCAGCGCGCCGGTCACCGCTTCGCTCACCCGGCGGGCATCGGCGCGGGGCAGCGGCAGGTAGGCGGCGTCAAGCTCGGCCGCCAGATCGCGCAGGGCCGGCTGCGGGCGGTTCGACATGTCGATCATCAGCCCGGGGATGTGCTGCAGCCGGATCGCCTGCGCCAGCGTCACGCTGTCGGCGGCGGCGCGCGGGCGGTCTGCCGTGCCGTCAAGCGCGATGTTCGCGCGCCCGTCGGTCATGACGACCAGCGTCGGCGTCAGCCCCTTGCCACGGCTTTGCGTGGCCAACTCCGCCGCCTGTTTCAGCCCCGCTGCCAGTGGCGTGCCGCCGCCACCGGGCAGGGCGGCCAGACGCCGCTTGGTCTGCACAAGGCTGCGGGTGGGGGGAAGAAGGATCTCGGACCCGATCCCCCGGAAGGCGATCAGCGCGACATGGTCGCGCCGCGCATAGGCTTCGGCCAGCAGCAGTTCCACCGCGCCCTTCGCTTCGTTCAGCCGGCTGACCGCCGCGCTGCCCGAGGCATCGACGGTGAAGATCAAAAGCCGGTCCGAGCGTTCCTCGAACCGCTTGAGCCGGATGTCCCCCGCCCGGATCAGGAGGCCGGGTGCGTCTGGCTGAAGTTTCCGCCGGATCGGCTGCCAGGGTGCGGCGGCGCGCAGGGTGGCGACCAGATCGATCCGCGCCCGCCCGTCAAGCCGCCCGGGTCGCGGCGGCAAAGGCCGCCCACGCCGGTTGCCGCGCCGCCGGTCGCCCGACCCCGACCCTTTGGCCGCCTTGGCCTTCCGCCGCGCCGCGATCATCTCGAGAAGATCGGGCGGCAGCAGGGCCTTCACCGCCTCGACCAGCATGTCGCCATCCGGCAGGTCGCGATCCTCGCCCTGACCCGGATCACGGCTGTCGCGGTCTTCTTCGGGGGGCGGTGTGTCGTCGGGCTGGTCCTCGACCTCGGGCATCCGCGTCGCGCGCGACGGATAGACCAGGGCCGCAGCCGCCGTGATGTCGTCGGCATTGGCGAGACGCCGCCCGTGGATTGCCGCATGGGCGCGGGCACAGGCCATGGCCAGAAGCGGGGCGCGCAAGCTGTCGATCCCGAACCGTGCCGCCAGACCCACCAGCGCGGGCGCGGCGTCGTCGGGCAGCTGCACGTCCGTCACGGGGACAGGCGCGGGAAGGGGGGCAGGGTCCTGCAGGTCGGTCAGGCGCAGCCCGTCCAGCGTGACGTGGAAGGCCAGCCGTTCGGTCAGGGCCGGCGGCGCGGTCTCGTCCGGTTCGGCCCCTTCGTCGAGAAGGATCGCGCAGCCGCCCCCGCCCTGATCGAGATGCTGCGACAGCTTCGCGGCAAGGCCGGTCTCGGCCCGTTCCGCCATGCTCAGGACAGCGATGCAAGGGTCGGCCAGAACGCCGCGCGCGCGGACGACGCGCCCCGCCGCCAGCGTCGCCGCGATATCGACGCCGCCCCAAAGCTGATCATCGGCAATCGTTGGATGGATGCGCCGCACGGCCAGCCCGATATCCGGCAGCCGCCCCACCAGCGCATCGCGCGCGGGCGAAGGCCGCGCCCTTATCACCATGCCGCCCAGTCCGCCGGGATCGGCGGCAAGGCAGGCCAGCGCCAGCCGCGCGCGCGCCCAGGTATCGGCGCCCGCGCTCACCCCAGCACGCTGTCGACGACGCGGGCGACCCGCGCGCCTGATCCGGCCTCGTCCAGGGGATCGCGGCGCAGACGGTGCGACAGGGCAAGCGGTGCGATATCGCGCAGATGGGTGCGGGTGATCTCGGTCGCGCCGCGATAGGCGGCCAGTGCCCGCGCGGCCTTGAGCAGCGTCAGTTCCCCCCGCAGCCCGTCCGACCCCAGCGCAATGCACAACTCCGCGCAATCGCGCAGGATCGCGTCGGGCGCGGCCACCTTGGGCATCGCGCGCCGCGCCTTCAGGATGCGGTTGCGCGTGCGGGTCTCTTCCGCTTCCCATCTGGTCAGGAAGGCGCTGCGGTCCATCTCGAAATCGTCGCGGCGGCGGATCACCTCGACCCGGTCGTCGATGTCGCGGGGCGAGGAAACCTCGACCGACAGCCCGAACCGGTCAAGCAGCTGCGGCCGCAACTCGCCTTCTTCCGGGTTGCCCGACCCCACCAGCACGAACCGCGCCGGGTGGCGGATCGACAGGCCTTCACGCTCCACGACGTTCTCGCCCGATTGCGCCACGTCGAGCAGCAGATCGACGATGTGATCCTCAAGCAGGTTCACCTCGTCGATATAGAGATACCCCCGGTTCGCCCGTGCCAGCAGGCCGGGTTCGAACGCCTTTTCGCCCCGCGTCAGCGCCCGCTCGATATCCAGCGCACCGACGACGCGATCCTCGGTCGCGCCCAGCGGCAGGTCGATGACCGGCGTGGGGCGCGAGACGATCTTCTTCGACGTGACCTCGGCCCAGTCGGGGATGTCTTCGGCCCGCGCCGAATTCACCGGGCAGCCTTCGACCTGTTTGATCGGCGGCAGCAAGGCCGCCAGCGCCCGCACGGCGGTCGATTTCCCCGTGCCCCGGTCGCCGAAGACGAGGACACCGCCGATCGACGGGTCGATCGCGGTCAGGATCATCGCCTGCTTCATCGCCGCCTGGCCGACGATGGCCGAGAAGGGGAACGGATGTGTCATGTCGTGGCTTCCATCTGTCTCAGGGGGCTGGCTCCGCCCCATGTGCCCATGTCGCCGGTCACGGCGAAGCGGGCGTAAAGCTCTTCCTTGAACCAGAGCCCTTCGCGCACGGCGTCTATCGCGCCCTGGTGCGGACCGCCCGGTCGGCGGGCGAAATCGGCCATGGTCTTCGTGTCGGGCCAGATCGAAAAGGTGATCTGGTGCAGCAGCGGCACTTCGCCGATGCCGATCTTGAAGATGACGTTGGGGTCGCTGCCTATCACGTCGGAAATCTTGGGCACCTGCCCCCAGAACTTGGCTGCGACATGCGGCTTCACGGTCGCCCGCGTCAGCGCCGCCAGCGGGCCGGGGCGCCGCGCTTCGGCGTCGGGATCGAACGGCATGACGCCCGACCATTCCCCCCGCGCCGAAGTGGGCGACAGGAAGACGGTCCAGTCTTCCGCCGCATGCGCGCGGTAGCGGTTCCAGAGGTCCGACTGCGCCACCTGTTCGCGCGCCGTCGCCTCGTCCGCCCATGTGGCGAGGATGGCGTAGACGCCGGTATTGGGCACCGGGGTGAACCCTTCGCCCGTGCCCGACCCGCACAGCTTCCAGAACCCGATACCGGGCACTTTCGGCAGCGCGAATCGCGCCGCGCCCATCATGGCGAATGCCCAGATACGGGCAGGGACGGTGTCGAACCGGAAAAAGCTGAGCGAAACAGCCTGCATGGCGGCAACATGGGTGGCTTCTGGCTTATGTCAATTCAAGTTTACAGATTTTTCCTTGCATGGGAAGGGAGAAACGCAGAATGTAAATCTGAATAGACATAGAGCCCGAGGCCTCTCATGACCCGTCTGGATCGCATCCGAGCCGATGCTCCCGTCGCCCCCGCGTTGCGCCGCGGTGACGCGCGCCCCCATGCGGTGGTGATCGGCGCAGGGCTGGGCGGGCTGGCCGGGGCGATGCGCCTTGGCGCACGGGGCTACCGTGTGACGGTGATCGACAAGCTCGACGTGCCGGGCGGGCGCGGATCGGCCATCTGGCAGAACGGCCACCGCTTCGATCTGGGCCCCACCATCGTCACCGTACCGCAAGTCTTCCGCGAGCTTTGGGCCGCCTGCGGGCGCGATTTCGAATCGGACGTCGACCTGCGCCCGATGGACCCCTTTTATGAAATCCGCTGGCCTGACGGGTCGACCTTCACCGCCTGTGCCGATGCCGACCGCATGCGTGCCGAGGTTGCCCGCCTCAGCCCCGGCGACGTGAAGGGATACGAGAAGTTCCTCAAGGACGCCGAAACCCGCTACTGGTTCGGGTTCGAAGATCTCGGCCGCCGGTCGATGCACGAGCTTTGGGAGCTCATCAAGGTCCTGCCCACCTTCGCCTGGCTGCGCGCCGACCGGTCGGTCTATGCCCATGCCGCGCGGCGGGTGAAGGACGAACGCCTGCGCATGGCGCTGTCGTTTCATCCGCTGTTCATCGGGGGCGATCCGTTCCGCGTGACGTCGATGTATGCGCTGGTTAGCCACCTCGAATCCCAGTTCGGGGTGCATTACGCCATGGGCGGCGTCGCCGCGATGGCGCAGGCCATGGCAGACGTGATCCGCGATCAGGGCGGCACCCTGCGGATGGAGACGGAAGTAGATGAAATCCTGATCCGCAACCAGCGCGCCACCGGCGTGCGTCTGGTTGGCGGCGAAGAGATCGCCGCCGACATCGTCGTGTCGAACGCCGATGCGGGCCACACTTATGACCGGCTTCTGCGCAACCGCAATCGCTGGCGCTGGACCGATGACAAGCTCAGGCGCAAGCGGTGGTCGATGGGCCTGTTCGTCTGGTATTTCGGCACGCGCGGGACGGCGGACATGTGGAAGGACGTGGGCCACCACACGATCCTCAATGGCCCCCGCTATCGCGGTCTGATCGATGACATCTTCATCAAGGGCCATCTCGCCCAGGACATGAGCCTTTATGTCCACCGCCCATCGGTCACGGACCCAAGCGTCGCGCCGGAAGGCGACGACACCTTCTACGCCCTGTCGCCGGTGCCCCATATCGGACATGACGACCCCGTCGACTGGCAGGCGATGGAGGAAACCTATCGCCAGCGCGTCGCCGACGTTCTTGATCGTGACCTGATCCCCGGCTTCTCCGACCACCTGTCGGCCTCGCTCGTCTTCACGCCGGAAACCTTCCGCGACCGATACCTCAGCCCCCACGGCGCAGGCTTCTCGATTGAACCGCGCATCCTGCAAAGCGCCTGGTTCCGCCCCCATAACGTGAGCGAGGAGCTCAAGGGCCTCTTCCTCGTCGGGGCCGGAACCCACCCCGGCGCGGGCCTGCCCGGCGTGGTGTCGAGCGCCGAGGTGCTGGCACAACTGGTCCCCGATCCGGCCATGGTGCGGACATGATCGCCCCCGCCGACATGGAGGCCTGCCGCGAGGCGATCCGCCACGGATCGCTGTCGTTCCACGCGGCCTCGCGCCTGTTGCCCGCGCGGGTGCGCGACCCGGCGCTGGCGCTCTACGCCTTCTGCCGTCTGGCCGACGACGCGGTCGATCTGCAGACGGAAAAGGCCGACGCGGTGCTGCGCCTGCGCGACAGGCTCGATCTGGTCTATGCGGGGCGGCCCCGTGACGCCGCCGCCGACCGCGCCTTCGCCGCCGTGGTCGAGGAATTCGAGATGCCGCGCGCTTTGCCCGACGCGCTTCTGGAAGGGCTGGCCTGGGACGCCGAAGGGCGGCGCTATTCCGATATCTCGGGGCTTTACGCCTATTCCGCGCGCGTAGCGTCCGCCGTGGGCGTGATGATGGCGGTGCTGATGCGGGTGCGCGATGCCGACGCGCTGGCGCGGGCCTGCGATCTGGGCGTCGCCATGCAGCTGACCAACATCGCCCGCGACGTGGGCGAGGATGCCCGCGAAGGCCGTCTTTACCTGCCGCTCGACTGGTTCGCGGAACACGGGATCGACCCGGCCGCCTTCTTGCGCCACCCCGAAGCGACCCGCCCGATCCGCGCCATGACCCGCCGTCTGGTGATGGAGGCGAACCGTCTGTACTATCGGTCCGAGGCCGGGATCGGCGCGCTGCCCGCCGCCGCGCGCCCCGGCATCTTCGCCGCGCGCTTCATCTATGCAGGGATCGGGCGCCAGCTTGACCGCATGGGTTTTGACAGCATCAACGCCCGCGCCCGCACCTCGAAGGGCCAGAAGATCGGCTGGCTGGGCGAATCTCTGCTGCGCGCGGGCGTCACGATGGTCATGCCGCGCTCGGCCGTGATCTATGCACCGCCCCTGCGCGAAACCGCCTTCCTTGTCGATGCCACAGCCACCCGCGCCCCCGCGACGCGGAGCGAGGCGCTCCTCGACGTGCTGGCACAACTGGAACGCCGCCGAAGGTCGCAAAGGACGGACTTGATCGGAGGAAATGCGAAGCTAGGCTAAGCATATGTTCTGGCTTCTCTTCGCCATCTTCCTTCTGGCCTGCGCCGGCGCGGGCATGACCGGCGGTCTGTTTCCGCCGGGTCCTTGGTACCGTGAGCTGCGCAAACCCGTCTGGACGCCGCCCGACTGGGTGTTTCCCGTGACGTGGACGGTGCTTTACCTTTGCATGGCAGGGGCGGGCGCCCGCGCCGCCATGGCGCCCGACAACGGGATCGCGATGGCCTGCTGGGCCTTGCAGATCGCGTTCAACGGGCTCTGGACGCCGGTCTTCTTCGGGCTGCGCAAGATCCGTCTGGGCATGGTGGTGGTGGGGATGCTCTGGCTGACCGTGCTGGGCGCGACGGTCGCACTCTGGCAGGTCGACTGGATCGCGGGCGCGCTGTTCCTGCCCTATCTGGTCTGGGTCACGATCGCAGCCTCGCTGAATGCCGCCGTCTGGCGTCTGAACCCCGAAGAGGCCCGCGCGCACTGATATCCCGACCGCCGCGCGGGCGGCCGGGGCGGGATCTGCGTATTTGTGACGAGAAGAAGCCAGGGGCGCGCGGTCCACCCCGCAGACCGTGCGATCCATCGGCAGTTGCCAGTCACGCCGGGTCTGCGGGGCTTCTCCTCGTACGGTCATCGGCTCGCCAGCCTGTACCGCGTCGCGAAGATCGCCGGTCAGGGTAAAGTCCGGGTTAACGCGCGCGCTGCTGGCTTCTTCTCGTCACAAATACGCAGATCCTGACGTTCGGGCCCAAACAGGTTCAGGGTGTCTCGAACCGCCAGTTCGGCCGCCGCGGCACCCGCACGGCCAGCATCGGTTTCAGCAGCGGGCTGCGGAAACGCGTGAGATCAAGCGCCTCGTGCACGCCCACGGTTTCCACCCCGTCAAGCTGCGTGCGCACGGCCGAGCGCGAATAGAACGGCGCGTCGAGCATGTTCTTGACCTGCCGCGGGCGATAGCCGGGATCTGCGCGCGTCTCACGCGCGACGGCCCAGAGACTGCGGGCAAAGCGCGTCTTGGGCGGCAGGGGAATCCGCCTTGCATGGCCATCGCGGTCAAAGGCGATCCCGGCTTCGAGCCGCGTCCCGTCCAGCCGTTCGGCATCGTAGAAGCACTGCGCGCCCCCGGGCGTCGGATAGCGGCCCCAGGTCCAGTAGCCGAAATCCTCTTCCAGCGCGCGCGTGCCGAAATTGGCATCGAAGTACCCGTGTCCGCTCCAGGTCCAGCCGGGGCGGTCGATCTCGACCTCGATATCGGCGACGGGCGCGAAGGGGCGCCAGACATGCGCACGGTCGGGCGTCAGCGCCAGTTCGACGCCGGTCACCGCGCTGGGCGTGACGCGGATCTGCCCGCGCACCCGGCTGATCAGCGGGTGCGAGGAAATCTCGTTAATATCGATGATCAGCCGCCCGTCTTCCCAGCGCATCATCGACGGGCCGACTTCCAGTCGCGATGCCGTCTGCCGCAGCGCGCTGCGGCCGCGGTCGGTCATGGTGAACCGTCCGCCCCGCCCATAGGTTGCCACGTTGATGCAGACATGGTTCTGCGGGCTCTTCCGACCCGACCAGCGGTACCACGGCGAAAACACCGACCCGATGAACCCGATCACCGAAACCGCGCGGGTGCCGTCATCGCTTATCCCGTCGACATACCACCAGGCATAGCCGTTCGGCCCGACATCGACGGCGAAGTTAGGTCGTTCAAGATCGCCTCGGCCGCGTGCCGGGCCGAGAGGGTCGCCATCGGCACACCCGCACCCGGGTGCGCCCCCCCGCCCGCGAGATAGAGCCCCGGCACAATCGTCCGTGCAACCGGCCGCCGGAAGGCTGCCATCAGCCCGTGCGGGCTCTGGCCGTAGAGGGCGCCGGCGCTCTGCGGGAACAGGTCCGCGAAGGCTTCGGGTGTCGTCACCGTCTCCGTGCCCGGCGTCGGGGTGAAAGCGATCCCGAAGGTCGCCATCCTGTGCATGATCTTCCGGTGCCATGTGTCCAGCTCCTTTTCGTCGGCGCAGCCGGCATCGGTTGCGGGGGCGTTGGCGATCATCTCGAACCGTTCCAGTGCGGGCGGGGCATGCCCCTGTCCGCGATCCTCGGCGCAGAGATAAAGGGTCGGGTCTTCGGGAATGCGGCCCGCCGCAAGGTCGCGGAATTCCGACCAGGGCGTGTCGCCGAAGAAGACGTTGTGATGGGCGATCTCGGGCCCGGTGACGCGGGCGGCAAAGCTGTGCACGCGTGCCGAATGCGACCGCGCCGCGCGCAGCGTGAGCGGGGCGACCTGCGCAACCGCGCGGCCCAGCGCGCCGAGGGCCAGCGCCCGGGGGTCGCCGTTGAAGACCACCGCGTCGGCGGGCAGGCGCGCGCCGCCTTCCAGCACCACACCCGTGGCGCGGCCCGCCTGCACTTCGATCCTGTCGACATGGGTGTTCAGCCGGAACGCGACGCCCTGCGCCGTGGCCAGTTCGGCCATCGCCCCCGCGAGCCGGTGCATCCCGCCTTTCACCACCCAGACGCCCGCGGCCTCGGACTGCCAGATGAGCGCGAGCACTGCGGGGCTGCGCAGGGGCGATCCGCCCACATAGGTCGCATAGCGCCCGAACAGCTGCGCAAGGCGCGGGTCGTCGAACTGGCGTCGCAGCATCGCGGCCATCGTCGACAGGGGCGCCATTTTCCCGATCAGGTGCGGGTGGCGCAGCACATGCCCCGTCAGCGCCGCCTGCCGGGGTTCGGCCGCCCGCATCATCGGCCCGTCGAAGGCCGCAAACAGCGCGCGGCAGCGCCGGCAGAAATCCGTGAACTGCGCCTCGGCCTTGGGCCCGGCAAAGGCGCGCACGGCGGTGGCGCTTTCCGCCTCGTCCGCGAAGAGGTCGAGCGTCGCGCCATCCGACCAGAAATGCCGCGCCAGCAGCGGCTGCGGCACCAGCGTCACGTGGTCTTCAAGCCGTGCACCCGCCAGCGCGAACAACTCGTCAAAGACATGCCGCATGGTGAGCACGGTGGGCCCGGCGTCGATGGGGCCTGCCGCGCTGGGCAGCGTGCGGATCTTTCCGCCTGCATGGCCGTGGCGCTCGACGACCGTGACCGCGAAGCCCGCTGCCGCCAGCCGGATCGCGCTGGCAAGCCCCCCAACGCCCGCGCCGACGACCACCGCGCGCGGGCGCGCGGCGCGTGTGCCGGAGGCGATGAGGGGTTGGGCAAAGGTCAAAGCGGACTCCGATATTGCGATCATTCTTGACTCGTCCGGGCCAACTGTCCAGTATGATTTACACATTGATGTTATGTCATGCTGACATATTCCGTCCCGAAGGAGCGGCTCATGCCCCTGACCACCCGGATCGAAAGCGCGATCGCCGAGGCCATCCGCTCAGGGCAGGGCGGCGTCGCTCCGCCGCGGCTCGCTTCGGCGCTGCATTACGCGACCGCACCCGGCGGCGCGCGCATCCGCCCCACGATCTGCATGTCGGTCGCCATGGCCTGCGGCGACGACCGTCCGCACCTGTCCGACGCCGCCGCGACGGCGATCGAGCTGATCCATTGCGCGAGCCTTGTGCATGACGACATGCCCTGTTTCGACGACGCCGACGTCCGCCGCGGCAAGCCGTCGGTGCACCGCGCCTATTCCGAACCGCTCGCGCTTCTGGCCGGCGACAGCCTGATCGTCATGGGGTTCGAGGTTCTGGCCCGCGCCGCGCGGCAGGATGCCGCCCGCGGGATCGAGCTGATCCTGACCTTGGGCAAGCGCACCGGCATGCCCTATGGCATCTGCGCAGGCCAGGGCTGGGAAAGCGAAGACAAGGTCGACCTTTCGGCCTACCATCAGGCCAAGACCGGCGCGCTCTTCATCGCGGCGACGCAGATGGGCGCCATCGCCGCCGGGCAAGAGGCCGAACCCTGGTTCGAACTCGGCGCCCGCATCGGCGAGGCGTTCCAGGTCGCCGACGATCTGCGCGATGCGCTTTACGACGAAGCGACGCTGGGCAAGCCCGCCGGCCAGGACGATCTGCATGGCCGCCCGAATGCCGTGGCGCAACTGGGCGTCGACGGCGCGATCCGGCGGCTGAAGGACATCCTCGGCGGTGCGATCGCTTCGATCCCCTCCTGCCCGGGCGAGGCGCAACTGGCGCAGATGGTGCGCGCCTATGCCGACAGGCTGACGCCCGTCGCGCCCGCGCGGCAAAGCCACTGACATGTCGGCCGATGCGCAGGTCTGGCGCGGCAGCTGGCTGAACCGGCTGGTCGCGCGCCCCGGATTTCAAAGCTGGGCCAGTCGCTTCCCTCTCACGCGCGGACAGGCGCGGCGCGACGGCGCGGCGCTGTTCGACATCGTTCAGGGTTTCGTGAAAAGCCAGGTGCTCATGGCGCTGGTCGAACTCGACGTGTTCCGCCGCCTGCGCGCAGGGCCGATGGAGGCCGACCGTCTTGCCCGTGCGCTCGACCTCTCCGAAGACCGCGCCCATGCGCTGCTTCAGGCGGGGGCGGCGATGGGCCTTCTGAAGCGACGGCGCGATGGGCGCTTCGCGCTCGCCCGGCAGGGTGCGGCGCTGATGGGTGTCCCGGGGCTCGAGGCGATGATCCGCCATCACCGTGCTTTCTACCGCGATCTGGAAGACCCCGTCGCCCTGTTGCGCCAACCCGAAAGGACCGAGCTGTCGCAGTTCTGGCCCTATGTCTTCGGTGCGCGCGGTGACGTGCCCGAAGACGTGGCGCAGACCTATTCGGCGCTCATGGCGGACAGCCAGACGCTGGTGGCCGAAGACACGCTGCGCGCGGTCCCTCTCAAGGGCGTGAGGCATCTTCTGGACGTGGGCGGCGGCACAGGCGCCTTCCTGCGTGCGGTGGGCCTTGCCGCGCCCGGTCTTCAGATGACGCTGTTCGATCTGCCGCAGGTGGTGCCCGCCGCAACGCAGACCTTCGCCGATGCGGGCCTGTCCGACCGGGTACGGATCGAATCAGGGTCGTTCCGGGAAGACCCGCTGCCGCGGGGTGCCGATGCGATATCGCTGGTGCGGGTGCTGTACGATCATGCCGACAGCACGGTTCAGGCGCTGCTCGAGAAGGTCTTCGACACGCTGCCCCCCGGCGGGCGGCTGATCGTGTCGGAGCCCATGGGCGGCGGCGGCCGGCCCGACCTGTCGGGCGATGTCTATTTCGCCTTCTACACGATGGCGATGCAGACCGGGCGCGCCCGGTCGGCCGAGGAAATCGGCCAGATGTGCCGCGCCGCGGGCTTTACCGACATCCAAAGCCCCCGCCCCGCGCGCCCCTATGTCACCCGCGTTCTGACGGCTGTCAGGCCAGGCTGACATTCTTCCCCAGCCAAACTGTCTAAAATGATTGACAGCACAGACTGTCAGGCTAGACTGACAGTGCGACAAATCGACAAGATCCCGAGTCTCTCGTGACCCGACCTTGTCCGCCAGCCGAAGGAGGCCCGCTTGCAGACCGCTGCCGTTCTCTTGAAAGGTCCGAAGGATCTGTCGGTGGATGTCCTGTCGCTGGCCGATCCGGGCGAGAACGATCTTGTCGTCGACATCACCCATTCGGGGATCTCGACCGGCACGGAAAAACTGTTCTGGTCGGGCGCGATGCCGCCCTTTCCCGGCATGGGCTATCCGCTGGTCCCCGGCTACGAATCCGCAGGCGAAGTGGTCGAGGCCGGCCGCCTCACAGGGTTCAAGCCCGGCGATCGGGTCTTCGTGCCCGGCGCGAACTGCTATGAAGGCGCATTCGGTCTGTTCGGCGGCGCAACCGCGCGGCTGGTGACGGACGCCGCCCGGGTGACGCGAATCGATCCTGCCCTTGGGGCCGAAGGCGCGCTTCTGGCGCTGGCCGCCACGGCGCGGCACGCGATGGCGGGTCTCGACAAGGCGGTGCCCGACCTGATCGTGGGCCACGGGGTTCTCGGCCGCCTGCTGGCGCGCCTGACCATCGCAGCGGGGGCACCCGCGCCGACCGTCTGGGAAATCGACCCGACCCGCCAGTCGGGCGCGACCGGCTACGAAGTCGTGTCCCCGGACAGCGACCCCCGCCGTGATTATCGCGCGATCTACGATGCCAGCGGCAACGGCGCGCTTCTGAACGATCTGGTGGGCCGCATCGCAAAGGGCGGGGAAATCGTGCTCGCCGGGTTCTACACCGCGCCGCTCTCCTTCGCCTTCCCGCCCGCCTTCATGAAAGAGGCGCGCTTCCGCGTTGCCGCTGAATGGCAGCGCGACGACCTGACCGCGACGCGCGGCCTGGTGGAATCCGGTGCGCTCAGCCTTGCCGGGCTGATCACCCATCAGGCGCGGGCGGACGATGCCAGCGCCGCCTACCAAACCGCGTTCGAGGACGCGGCCTGTCTGAAAATGATACTGAACTGGGAGCATCACGCGTGAAAGACGAAGTGCCGAACCTGAAGGATTTCGACCGCCGCCTTCGCGACGAAGCGGCAGAAGAGCCCACCCTGGAAATCCCCCAGGGCGAACCGACGAAGAAAACCCAGATCATCGCGATCTATGGCAAAGGGGGCATCGGCAAGTCGTTCACGCTCGCCAACCTGTCCCACATGATGGCCGAACAGGGCAAACGCGTGCTGCTGATCGGCTGCGATCCCAAATCTGACACGACCTCGCTGCTCTTCGGCGGCAAGGCCTGCCCGACGATCATCGAAACCTCGACCCGCAAGAAGCTTGCCGGGGAAGAGGTGAAGATCGGCGACGTCTGCTTCAAGCGCGGCGGCGTCTTCGCGATGGAGCTGGGCGGCCCCGAAGTCGGCCGCGGCTGCGGCGGACGTGGCATCATCCACGGCTTCGAGCTGCTCGAAAAGCTGGGCTTCCATGACTGGGACTTCGACTATGTCCTGCTCGACTTCCTCGGCGACGTGGTCTGCGGCGGCTTCGGCCTGCCCATCGCGCGCGACATGGCGCAGAAGGTGATCCTGGTCGCCTCGAACGACCTGCAGTCGCTCTATGTGGCAAACAACGTCTGTTCGGCGGTGGAATACTTCCGCAAGCTGGGCGGCAACGTGGGTGTCGCGGGCCTTGTCATCAACAAGGATGACGGCTCGGGCGAGGCGCAGGCCTTTGCCGAAGCGGTCGAGATCCCGATCCTCGCCTCGATCCCGCAGAACGACGACCTGCGCAAGAAATCCGCGAACTACCAGATCGTCGGCACCGCCCAGAGCGAATGGGGCGATCTCTTTGCGGCACTTGGCGACAATGTCGCCAGCGCGCCCCCGATGCGCCCCACCGCGCTGACACAGGACGAACTTCTCGCGCTGTTCGATGGGTCTGACACCGGCGCGGGTGTGGTTCTGGAACCGGCGACCGACCTCGACATGCGCGGCAAGTTCGCCGCGCCGAAGAAGTCGCTCGAAGTGGTTTACGACGAGGCCTGAGACAATGACCGACGACGCACGCGAAGTCACATATGATGATGCCGCCGAGGCAGAGGTAATCCGGGGCGAACCACGCGCACCGGGTGCGGCGGCGATGCCGGTCGATGGGCTTGGCTGCCATTCGGGTTCCGAGATGGAGAAGGCCGCGCGGCTTGCCGGCAATTCCGACATTCTCGACCAATATGCGGCCGACTATCCGCAGGGGCCGCATGACAAACCCCAGTCGATGTGTCCCGCCTTCGGGTCGCTCCGCGTCGGTCTGCGGATGCGCCGTGTGGCGACGGTTCTGTCGGGCAGCGCCTGCTGTGTCTATGGTCTCACCTTCGTGAGCCACTTCTACGGTGCGCGCCGGTCGGTCGGCTATGTGCCCTTCAACTCGGAAACGCTGGTCACCGGCAAGCTGTTCGAGGACATCCGCGAAAGCGTCCACGACATGGCCGATCCCGACAAGTATGACGCCGTCGTGGTCACCAACCTTTGCGTGCCCACCGCGTCGGGCGTGCCGCTGCGCCTTCTGCCGAAGGAAATCAACGGCGTGCGCATCGTCGGCATCGACGTGCCGGGCTTCGGCATCCCCACCCATGCCGAAGCGAAAGACGTCCTTGCAGGCGCGATGCTGAACTACGCCCGGCTCGAGGCCGAGGCAGGCCCCGTCGCCATGCCCAAAGGCGGCAAGTCCGACCGCCCCACCGTCGCCCTTCTGGGCGAGATGTTCCCGGCCGACCCCATGATGATCGGCGCGATGCTGGCCCCCATGGGTCTGGCCGCCGGGCCGGTCGTGCCCTGCCGCGAATGGCGCGAGCTTTATTCCGCGCTTGATTGCGGGCTGGTGGCGGCGATCCACCCCTTCTACACCGCCGCCGTGCGTGAATTTCAGGCCGCGGGCCGCCCGGTCATCGGATCGGCCCCTGTGGGGCTTGATGGCACCGCTGCCTGGCTTGACGCCGTGGCCGACGAATTCGGCGTGCCGCGCACGCAGCTTGATGCGGCCAAGAACGGCTTCCTGCCCGCGATCCAGGCCGCGCTGTCGGGGTCGCGCATCAACGGCACGATCACGCTTTCGGGTTATGAGGGAAGCGAGCTTCTCGTCGCGCGCCTGCTGATCGAAAGCGGCGCGAACGTGCCTTACGTCGGCACCGCCTGCCCGAAGACGCCGTGGAGCCAGGCCGACGCCGAATGGCTGGCCGCGAAAGGGGTCAAGGTCAAGTTCCGCGCCTCGCTCGAAGACGATTGCGCGGCGATGGAGGCGGTGAAGCCGGACCTCGCCATCGGCACCACGCCCGTGGTGCAGAAGGCGAAGGAGCTGGGCATCCCGGGCCTTTACTTCACCAACCTGATCTCGGCGCGCCCGCTGATGGGCCCGGCCGGGGCCGGATCGCTGCAGGTGGTGGTCAACGCCGCCATCGGCAACCGCGACCGCATGGCCCACATGAAGGAATTCTTCGAAGGCGTGGGTGAAGGCGACACCGCCGGCATCTGGGAAGGCGCGCCCAACCTGCGCCCCGATTTCCGCGCCCAGCATCAGAAGAAGCTCGACAAGCAGGCCCGCGCCGCCAAGGCCGAGGAGATGATCTGAGATGCTGATCCAGGATCATGATCGCGCCGGCGGCTATTGGGGGGCGGTCTACGCCTTCTGCGCCGTCAAGGGCCTGCAGGTCGTCATCGACGGCCCCGTGGGGTGCGAGAATCTGCCAGTCACCAGCGTGTTGCATTACACCGACGCGCTGCCTCCGCATGAACTTCCGATCGTAGTCACTGGACTAGGTGAAGAAGAGCTGGGTCGGGATGGGACCGAGGGCGCTATGAAGCGAGCTTGGGGTGTGCTCGACCCAGCACTACCTTCCGTGGTCGTCACGGGATCGATCGCCGAGATGATCGGCGGCGGCGTGACGCCGATGGGAACCAATATCCAGAGGTTCCTGCCCCGCACCATCGACGAAGACCAGTGGGAAGCCGCCGACCGGGCGATGACCTGGATCTTCACCGAATTCGGCATGACCAAGGGCCGCATGCCCCCCGAGAAGAAGCGCGAAGAGGGTGCCGCCCCCCGCGTGAACATCCTCGGGCCCATGTACGGCACCTTCAAC
>CAZNMV010000001.1:25117-38538 GCA_964573835.1 uncultured Aestuariivita sp.
CATGCCGTCGGACCTGCACGAAATCCGCCGCCTTGTCGAAGGGATCGGCGCCGAAGTGAACATGGTCATGCCGCTGGGCGCGCATCTGGCCGAGATGCGCAATCTGGTGAATGCCGATGTGAACATCTGCATGTACCGCGAATTCGGCCGTGGTCTGTGCGAAGTTCTGGGCAAGCCCTACCTGCAGGCGCCCATCGGGATCGATTCGACCACCAAGTTCCTGCGCAAGCTGGGCGATCTTCTGGGCCTCGACCCCGAACCCTTCATCGCGCGCGAAAAACATTCGACGATCAAGCCGGTCTGGGATCTGTGGCGGTCGGTCACGCAGGATTTCTTCGCCACCGCGTCCTTCGCGATCGTCGCCAACGAGACCTATGCCCGCGGCATCCGGTTGTTCCTCGAACAGGACATGGGGCTGCCTTGCGCCTTCGCGGTCGCCCGCTGCGCCGGGGCCAAGACCAACAACGAAGAGGTCCGCGCCCTGATGCGCGCGAACCGTCCGCTGATCGTCATGGGGTCGATCAACGAGAAGATGTATCTCGCCGAACTCAAGGGCGGGCATGGCCCAAGCCCCGCGTTCATCCCCGCCTCCTTCCCCGGCGCGGCGATCCGGCGGGCCACCGGCACCCCGTTCATGGGCTATGCCGGTGCCACTTACATGGTGCAGGAGGTCTGCAACGGCCTCTTTGACGCGCTGTTCCATATCCTGCCGCTGGGGACCGACCTCGACGCGGCCGAAGCCACGCCCACGACGCTGCGCCGCGACTTCCCCTGGGATGCCGATGCGCAGGCGATGCTGGACCGCATCGTGGCGCAACACCCGATCCTCACCCGCATTTCGGCGGCCAAGACGCTGCGCGACGCAGCCGAACGCGCCGCGCTGGCCGACGGGGCCGAGCGGGTGGTGGTGGACACAGTGCGCGCGCTGGACCCGGCCTTGGCCGGTGACGTCCCGGCGCGCGCGGACAAGATCACAGAGGGAGACCCGCAATGACGGATATCGCCAATCACGCCCACACCGAGACGCGCAGCCACAAACCGCCGCGGACCGAGTTCATGGTCTATTTCGCGATCATCTTCGCCGCGACGCTGCCGCTCGCGTGCCTGACCTGGGCGCTGGCCGCGATCAAGGGCGGGCATCTGCCCCAGAAGGGCCCTGTGGCCCGCGCCTGGACGCAAGCGCGGATCATCACGCCCATGATTTTCTCGGCCTGACGGCCGGGACACGAGACTGGCCGTCCGGCAACGGACGGGCAGAACCCGAGGGTTCGAAAAGGCCCAAAGGACCCGGCCGCGGGGAACGCGGCGTCAGCATAACGTTCCGGAGGAAAGTTTATGGCTGATCATCATGACCTGTCGTTCACAGGTCTCACCGACGAGCAGGCGCAAGAACTGCATTCCGTCTACATGAGCGGGCTCTGGCTGTTTTCGGCCGTTGCCATCGTCGCTCACCTGGCGGTCTTCATCTGGCGCCCGTGGTTCTGAGGAAGGATTGAGAAATGGCGAAGTTCTACAAGATCTGGCTCGTTTTCGATCCGCGCCGTGTGTTTGTCGCACAGGGCGTCTTCCTCTTCCTGCTGGCAGCGATGATTCACCTCGTCCTGCTCAGCACGGAGCACTTCAACTGGTTCGAGCTTGCCGCCCAAAAGGCGGGCGGCTGAGACCGGTCTGAACGTGGACACGAGACTGTCGCGGGCGGTTGCGCAAACGGATCTGACCGCCCGCGACGAACCGACAAAAACATGACGGCTGCCGGGATCTGACCCGAACGGGCCGCCAAAATCGGAGAGACAGAAGATGGCGTTGCTCAGCTTCGAGAGAAAGTATCGCGTCCGCGGAGGGACGTTGATCGGCGGCGACCTGTTCGACTTCTGGGTGGGGCCCTTCTATGTGGGGTTCTTCGGGGTCACGACGGTCTTTTTTGCCCTGCTGGGCACAATCCTGATCTTCTGGGGGGCGTCGCAGCAAGGCACGTTCAATCCCTGGCTGATCAACATCGCGCCCCCTGACCTGAGCTACGGTCTGGGCATGGCGCCCCTGATGGAAGGGGGTCTGTGGCAGATCATCACGATCTGCGCGACCGGTGCCTTCGTCAGCTGGGCCCTGCGCGAGGTCGAAATCTGCCGCAAGCTGGGCATGGGCTATCACGTGCCCATCGGCTTCAGCTTCGCGATCTTCGCCTATGTCACGCTGGTGATCTTCCGGCCCTTCCTGATGGGCGCCTGGGGGCACGGGTTCCCATACGGGATCTTCAGCCATCTCGATTGGGTGTCGAACACCGGCTACGCGTATCTGCATTTCCACTACAACCCGGCGCACATGCTGGCGGTGACGCTCTTCTTCACCACCACGCTGGCGCTTGCCCTTCACGGCGCGCTGATCCTCTCCGCAGCGAACCCGGAAAAGGGCGAGGAGATGAAGACGCCGGATCACGAAGACACCTTCTTCCGCGACTTCATCGGCTATTCGATCGGCACGCTGGGCATCCATCGCGTCGGCTTCCTGCTGGCCATCAATGCCGGCTTCTGGAGCGCCATCTGCATCATCATCTCGGGCCCCGTCTGGACGGCCGGCTGGCCGGAATGGTGGAACTGGTGGCTTGAACTTCCGATCTGGGGCGACAACCCCATGCCCTTGGGAGGGATGTAATCATGGCCATCCGCGAATATCAGAACATCTTCACCCAGGTTCAGGTGCAGGGCGCACCTGAATGGGGGATGGACGACAGCGGCCAGATGCGGCGCGAACGCGTCGGCAAGCCCGGCTTCAGCACCCTCGTGGGCTGGATCGGCAACGCGCAGCTCGGACCGATCTATCTGGGCAGCTTCGGCGTCATCTCGCTGGCCACGGGTCTTCTGTGGTTCAATATCGTGGGTCTGAACATGCTGGCGCAGGTCGGCTGGTCGATCCCCGAATTCATCCGCCAGCTCTTCTGGCTGGCGCTGGAACCGCCCAGCCCCGAATACGGGCTGTCCATGCCGCCGCTCAACGAAGGGGGCTGGTACATCATCGCGAGCTTCTTCCTTCTGGTCAGCGTGATGTCCTGGTGGGCGCGGTCCTACCAGTTGGCGGCAGAACACAAGATGGGCAAGCATGTCGCCTGGGCCTTCGCCTCGGCCATCTGGCTCTTCCTTGTGCTCGGTCTCTTCCGGCCCATCCTCATGGGCTCCTGGTCCGAGGCGGTGCCCTACGGCATCTTCCCGCACCTCGACTGGACGACGGCCTTCTCGATCCGCTACGGCAACCTCTACTACAACCCGTTCCACTGCCTTTCGATCGTGTTCCTCTATGGCTCTGTGCTGCTCTTCTGCATGCATGGCGCGACGATCCTTGCCGTGACCCGCTTCGGCGGCGACCGCGAACTGGAACAGATCGCCGACCGCGGCACCGCCACGGAACGCGCCGCCCTCTTCTGGCGCTGGACCATGGGCTTCAACGCCACGATGGAAGGCATTCACCGCTGGGCCATCTGGTTCGCGATGCTGACGCCGATAACCGGCGGCATCGGGATCCTCCTCACCGGCACGGTCGTCGACAACTGGTTCATCTGGGCGCAGGAACACAACTTCGCGCCGCTCTATGACGGTTCGTTCGGCTACGGGGACTACACCTCCTACGAAGCCTTCATCGGGAAGGAGAACTGATCATGCTGCCCAAGTGGTTCAATGACTGGAACCGGGACAACCCGACCAACATCTTCGGCCCGGCGATCCTTGTGGGTGCCCTCGGCGGTGCGGTCTTCGTGGCGATCCTGCTGGTGACCTGGGGACAACCCTATGCCACCACCTCGATGCAGACCGGCCCCCGCGGCACGGGCATGAGCGTGCCCGAGTTCAACGTGGCGCTGGCCACCCCCGACCCGACGATCGACGCCTATTATACCGACTCGCCGATCATCCCCGAAGGCGGCGAGCCTCTGGCCAAGGACATCTACCAGAACGTCCAGGTCCTGGGCGAGCTGACCGAGGACAACTTCAACCGCCTGATGCTGGCGATGACCCAGTGGGTCGCGCCCGATCAGGGCTGCACCTACTGCCACGGCGATGTCGATCTCGAGGAATACGGAAACGACGATCTCTATACCAAGGTCGTGTCGCGCCGCATGATCCAGATGACCCAGAACATCAACGAGAACTGGGATGGGCATGTCAACGCGGTCGCGGAAGTGGGCGTCAACTGCTACACCTGCCACCGCGGCGAAAACGTGCCCAGCGACATCTGGTTCAACATCACGCCGGTCAATGAGGCGGCGGGCGGCTGGGCCGCGGTGCAGAACCGCGCCACCTCGCTCAGCCAGTTCACCTCGCTGCCGTCGAACGCGCTGGAAATCTACCTGACCGATCCCGACAGCATGGTGAACGTGCATGACCTGGAAAGCCGCGTCGCCGGCGTGCCCGGTCTGACCGAGGACGTCCACACCATCCAGAAGACCGAGATGACCTATTCGCTCATGAATTACTTCTCGAACTCGCTGGGTGTGAACTGCGTCTTCTGCCACAACAGCCGCGCCTTCTACGACCCGTCGGAATTCACGCCGCAATGGTCGATCGCGCAGATGGGCCGGCAGATGGTCATCGAGATGAACGTGGAATACCTGATCCCGCTTCAGGACACCTATCCGCCCGAACGCCTTGGACCGGTCTATGCCGATGCCCCCAAGGCCGCGTGCAAGACCTGCCACAAGGGCTATCAGCGCCCGCTGCAGGGCATGAACGTGATCGCGGATTGGCCGGAACTCGCCACCACCGGCGCACCGGTCTACGAATGAGGGCCGGCGGCGGGATCTCTCCCCCCGCCGCCGATCCTTCGCCAGGCGCGGACCCGCGGCTTCCTGGGTCCGGGCACGGGGTCTCAACACCCCGGTTCCCTTCCTGTTGGCTACAGGAAACTGGCGCCGCATGAGAAGCAAGTCTTTTCATGCGGCGCCTTTTCACTTCCGGACGAAAGGCGAGATCGATGTCCCGACCCCACACCCCCCTTCTGGACCGCGTCGCAGGCCCTGCCGACCTCAAGGGCATGACCGACCGGCAACTGACCGATCTCGCCCATGAACTGCGCGCCGAGGTGATCTCGGCCGTGTCGGAAACCGGCGGGCATCTCGGGTCGTCGCTGGGCGTGGTCGAGCTGACCGTCGCCATTCACGCCGTCTTCGACACGCCGCGCGACAAGCTGGTCTGGGACGTGGGCCACCAATGCTATCCGCACAAGGTGCTCACGGGGCGGCGCGACCGCATCCGCACCCTGCGCCAGAGGGACGGGCTGTCGGGCTTCACCAAGCGGTCGGAAAGCGAATACGACCCCTTCGGGGCGGCGCATTCCTCGACCTCGATCAGCGCCGCACTCGGCTTTGCCGTGGGCCGCGACATGGGGCTGCCCACGGGCGACGCCATAGCCGTGATCGGCGACGGGTCGATCAGCGCAGGCATGGCCTATGAGGCGCTGAACAACGCAGGGGCCGAAGGGCGGCGGCTTTTCGTCGTCCTCAACGACAACGAAATGTCGATCGCGCCCCCGGTGGGCGCCATGTCCACCTATCTCAGCCGGATCAGCCAGATCGGGCCGCTGCCGATCCTCGACGCTGTCGCCAAGGACATGGAGAAGCTGCTGCCCGAACCCATGCGGCTGGGCGCACAGCGCGCCCGCCAGATGGTAACCGGTGTGACCGGGCAGGGCACCTTCTTCGAGGAATTGGGCTTCGACTACATCGGCCCCATCGACGGCCATGACATGGGCCAGCTTCTGACGGTCCTGCGCGCCGCGCGGTCGCGGTCGAGCCGCCCGGTCCTCATTCATTGCTGCACGGTCAAGGGCAAGGGCTATGCCCCTGCCGAAGGCAGCGCCGACAAGTATCACGGTGTCGCGAAATTCGACGTGGGCACCGGCGTACAGGCCAAGTCGTCGTCGAACGCGCCCGCCTATACATCGGTCTTCGGCCAGGCCCTGACGCAGGAAGCCGCGCGCGATCCGCGCATCGTCGCGGTGACGGCGGCGATGCCGTCGGGCACCGGCCTCGACATCATGGCGAAACGCTTTCCGAACCGCGTCTTCGACGTGGGGATCGCCGAACAGCACGGTGTGACCTTCGCCGCCGGGATGGCGGCCGCCGGGCTGAAACCCTTCGTTGCGATTTATTCCACCTTCCTGCAGCGCGGCTATGATCAGGTGGCCCATGATGTGGCGCTGCAGAAACTGCCGGTGCGCTTCGCGCTTGACCGCGCGGGGCTGGTGGGCGCCGACGGGGCGACCCATGCGGGCGCTTTCGACATCGGCTTCATGGGCGCGCTGCCCGGAATGGTGGTGATGGCGGCCTCGGACGAGGCGGAACTGGCGCATATGGTGGTCACGGCGGCGGAATACGACGAAGGCCCCATCGCCTTCCGCTATCCGCGCGGCAACGGCACCGGCGTACAGATGCCCGAACGCGGCGAGGTGCTCGAGATCGGGCGCGGCCGCATCGTGCGGGAAGGCACCGATGTGGCGATCCTGTGCTTCGGGACCCATCTCGACGAATGCCGCGTGGCCGCCGAAATGCTCGAGGCGGAAGGGATTTCGGTCACGCTGGCGGACGCGCGCTTTGCCAAGCCGCTCGACATGGATCTGATCGCGCGGCTGGCCACGAACCACAAGGCGCTGGTCACCGTGGAACAGGGCGCGATGGGCGGCTTCGGCGCCTTCGTGCTGCAGGCGATGGCGGCGCAGGGGCTGCTTGACGGGCGGCTGCGGGTGCGCACGATGTGCCTGCCCGACCGCTTCATCGACCATGGCAGCCCGGCCGAGATGTATGCCGATGCCGGCCTGACCGCGATGGACATCATGGCCGAGGTCAGCCGCGCCTTGCGGCACGACACCAAGGTGGTGGGCTTCCGCGCCTGAGCGGCGTTGCGGCGGGGGGCTGTCTGCCCCCCGGTTCGCGGGCAGGCCCGCGAACTCCCCCCGAGGATATTTGAAACCCGAAGAAGATCAGGGCGTTTTCGCTTGGGCGATGATGGCTTGCGCGACGGCCTGCGGCTGGTCCCAGTGGACGGAATGGCCTGCGTCGGCGATCACGTCCTGGGTGACATTCGGCATCTGCGCGAAAGCGGCGCGCGAGGGGGCTTCGGCGAACAGGACCTGTGTGCACGTCGCGATCTCGGCGGGGCGGAAGCGGGGTTTGAAGCTGCGCAGCGCCTCGATCTGGTGGCGCATGGCTTGCAGGGTCTGGGCATGCGGATAGGCCTGCGCGCCGGCAAGCGCGGCTTCGGTGTTCGCCGGATCCGCGAAGAAGGCGGGGCGGAAGATCCACGGGTACAGCGCCTTGAGCCAAAGCTTTTCGCCGGCTTCCTGCGCCCGGATCTCGGCCAGCGTGTCGAAGACCGCCATGGTTCGCGGTACGCGGACGGGGCCGGAGGCGAGGATGGTGAGACTGGCCACCCGGCTGGGGGCGAGGCCTGCGACCTCCATCCCCATCAGCCCGCCCATGGAATGGCCCGCGATGTGGAAGCGGTCATGGCCCATATGATCCATCAGCGCGAGCGCGTCCTCCGCCATCTGGCCCACGCTGACGGCGGCGTCCCATGGCGTGGTGCGCCCGGTGGTGCGGTTGTCAGGGCGGATCAGGGTAAAATGCGGCTCTAACAGGGGCAGAAGCGGTGTCCAGCTGGCGCTGTCGGACAGCATCCCGGCCAGCATCAGAAGCGGCGGGCCATCGCCCGTGACCTCGTAGTGATAGCTGATGTCGGGCAGGGACAGGTCAGGCATTGAGATCGCTCCAGCAGGGCAGGATGTCGCCCGGCGCGGGCCGGGCGAGGTAGACCGCCCGCGCGATGGCACGCGCAAGGCAAAGTGCGGCGGCATGGCCGATCATCGTGAGCGCGCGGTCGTCCGAGGGCGCGCGCGCCCCGGTCGAGAGGGCGAAGACCAGATCGCCGTCGCCGGGGCTGTGGGCAGGCACGCAGGCCCGGGCGATCCCGTCATGGGCGGCGGTCGCCATGCGCTGGCACTGCGCCTTGGTCAGCGCGGCATCGGTCGCGACGATGGCGATGGTCGTGTTGGCGCGGGTCTGGTCCGCGCCCAGCATCGCGGCGATCTTGCGGCTCTGCAGATCGCGCCCGAGGCCCGAGGCCGGATCGGGACCAAGCCCGCCGAATTCGCCGTCTATCTCGAAGGGCGCGGCCCAGAAATGGCGGTCGCCCGTGGTGGTGACGCTGCCCATCGGGTTGGCGGCAACCAGCGCGCCGACAATCGTGCCGTCGGCCAGCACGAGCGAGGCCGAGCCGAGCCCGCCCTTCGTCATCGCCGTCAGTGCGCCGGTGCCTGCGCCTTCGCTGCCAAGCACGAAATCGGTCGATGCGGCGTCGAACGCCGCGCGGCCGAGCGCGCGGTAGGGGTTCTCGCACCAGTCCTTCTTCCCGCCATTCAGCAGATCGAAGATGATCGCCCCCGGCACCAGCGGAATGCGCGCGGGCCCCACGGCAAAGCCGCGTCCCTGTGCGCGCAGCCCGTCCACGACCCCGGAACAGGCGTCAAGCCCGAAGGCCGAGCCCCCCGAGAGGCAGAGCGCATCGACCTGCGCGACCGATTTGTCCGGGGCCAGCAGGTCGGTTTCCCGCGTGCCCGGTGCCCCGCCCATGACATTGACCGACGCGGTGAAGGGCGCGTCCGCCACCAGCACGGTGACGCCGGATTTGAGCCTATCGTCCCGCGCGTTGCCGACGCGCAGGGTGGGGATGTCGGTGATCAGGTTCTTCGGTCCGGGTTGCATGGGTCCTGTCGGAGTTTGCGTATTTGGGACGAGAAGAAGCAGGGGCGCGTCAGATGCAGCGGCCTCCGTCGACCTCCATCGCGACGCCGGTGATCATGGAGGCTTCGTCCGAACACAGGAAACAGGCGGCGTTGCCCATGTCTTCCGGGGTCGAGAAGCGGCCCAAGGGAATTCCCGAGAGGAACTTGGCCCGCATCTCGGGCGTGTCTTCGCCCATGAAGGACTTCAGAAGCGGCGTTTCACCCGCCACCGGGCAGAGCGCGTTCACGCGCACGCCGTTGGGGGCGAGTTCCACCGCCATGGTCTTCGTCGCGGTGATCATCCAGCCCTTGGATGCATTGTACCAGTTCAGGTTCGGGCGCGGCGACAGACCCGCCGTCGAGGCGACATTCAGGATCGTGCCCGCGCCACGTGCCCTCATGTGGGGGACCAGTGCGCGCGCCGTCAGGTAGACCGACTTGGCGTTGACGTTCAGGACGCGGTCGAATTCGTCCTCGGTCACCGTTTCCATCGGTTTCGGCAGGTGGGTTATCCCTGCGTTGTTCACGAGGATGTCGACATCGCCGAAGGCCCGGATCGCGGCCTCGGCCATCGCCTCGACCGAGGCGGATTGGCCGACATCCACCTGGGCGGCGATCCCGCCCACCTCGTCCGCCAGGGCCTGCGCGCCGTCGCCGTTGATGTCGGCGACCATGACGCGCGCGCCCTCAGCCGCAAACTTGCGCACGATACCCGCGCCGAAACCCTGTGCCCCGCCGGTGACGATGGCGGTCTTGCCGTTCAGTCGCATTCTGTCTTTCCTTCTTTCCGGCACATCATCCGTGTGCGTCGTCCATCTGCCAGAGCCGGAGAAGCCTTGGCAGCGCGACGGACCAGTCCATGACACCCACCCGTTCGGCCCAGCCGTCGTATTCGTGCTTCAGCGTCGCCTCGACCGGCGCGTTCTTTCCCTTCAGATTGTGCAATTCGGTGCGGTCGGCGTCCATGTCGAAAAGTTCCCAGTCCTGACCGAATTGCCGCACCAGTTTGAAGTTGCCCACGCGCACCGCCGCGTTGCCTTCATGTTCCCAGGCGATCGGCTGCTGGCGCGTGACGGCCTTTCCCGCCAGCGCGGCGAGGAAGCTTTCGCCGTCGAGGTCCTGCACCGTGTGGCCCCCATATTCCTGCGGATAGGCCGCGCCCGAGGCTTCGAGGATCGTGGGCAGGATATCGACCACATGCCACGGGTCGTGATGCACGCCCACGGGACCGAAGCGCGCCGGCCATTGCACCAGCAGCGGTGTGGAAATGCCCCCTTCATGCACCCAGTGCTTGAACAGGCGGAAGGGCGCGTTCGACACGTTCGCCCAGGGCAGGTCATAGCTCTGATAGGTCAGCGCGCCGCCGGGGCGCAGGCCGGGGCGGTTGCCCATGGCGATCTGGCGCCCGTCATTGGTGATGTCGGGCATGAACTTGGCCCAGCCGTCTTCGGCCATGAACTCGGCGCAGCCGCCATTGTCGGACAGGAACAGGATCAGCGTGTCGTCATGCACGCCGCGCGCCTTCAGGTGGTCGAGCACGCGGCCGATGTTGCGGTCCATGCAGGACATCATCGCGGCGTAGACCTGCATCCGCTGCGCTTCCCAATCGGTATGTTCGACACTGTCCCAGGGCTGCGCGCCCGCGTCGCGGGGCGAGATCTCCCATTTTTGCCTGAGGATGCCGCGCCCCTGCATTTCCTCGTGCCGTGCGGTGCGAAGGGCGTCCCAGCCCTGCCGGTAGACGCCGTCATACTGGGCGATGTCCTCTTCATGGGCGTGCAGCGGCCAATGTGGCGCGGCATGGGCGAGGTAGAGGAAGAAGGGCTTCTCCTGCGCCAGCCCCTCGTCGATCATGTCGATCGCGCGGTCGGTGATGACGTCGGTGAAATAATAGTCCGTGGGCGAGACCTCGGCGCGGGCGTCGTCCTCCATCACGTAATGGGGCGAGAAGAAATGCGTCGCCCCGTCGATGATGCCGTAGAAGCGGTCGAAACCGCGCTGGCGCGGGGTGGGGTGTTCCAGATCGCCCACGCGCCATGTGTCCACCAGCCGCGCCCAGAAATCCCCGCCCACATGCCACTTGCCCGACATGGCGGTGAAATAGCCCGCCTCGCGCAGGCATTCCGCGATGGTCACGCTGTCGTTTCGAAGACTGCCCTGATAGGCGGGCGTGCCGAGGTTCGCGCCCATGTGGCCGATCCCCGCCTTGTGCGGGTAAAGGCCCGTCAAGAGCGCCGCCCGCGTCGGGCAGCAGCGCGCGCAATTGTACATCGCGCTGAAGGTGACGCCGTTCTGGCCGATGCTGTCGATGCGCGGCGTGTGGATTTCCGACCCGCAGAGCCCGAGATCGGCGAACCCCATGTCATCGACCAGGATCAGGATGATGTTCGGACGCTTCTGGGCAGGGGCTTCATCCATGCCAGGCCGCCACGGTCTTGAGCGTTGTGAACCCATACATCGCCTCGAACCCTTTTTCCCGGCCATGGCCGGATTTGCCGACCCCGCCGAAGGGCAGTTCCACCCCGCCCCCCGCGCCGTAGTTGTTGATGAAGACCTGGCCGGACCGCAACTTCCTCGCCACCCGCATCTGGCGGGCGCCGTCGCGGGTCCAGATACTGGCGACAAGGCCGTAATCGGTGCCGTTGGCGATGCGGATGGCGTCGTCTTCGGTGTCGAAGGGGATCAGCACCTGGACAGGGCCGAAGATTTCGTCGCGGGCAAGCGGGTGCGTTTCGGGCACGTCGGCGAAGAGGGTGGGGCGCACATAGGCGCCGGTGGCCGGGGCGCCTTCGGTCAGGACGCCCTGCGCGGCGATGGTGAGGTCGGCGCCTTTGGCAAGGAACCCTTCGACGATCCCCTTCTGGCGGGCCGAGATCAGCGGACCCACGCGCAGGTCGTCCTTCGCCGGTCCGACCGTCAGCGCGCCGTAGGCGGCGGCCATGCGGTCACGCACGGTGTCATAGAGGCCGCGCTGCACAAGGATCCGCGACGAGGCCGAACAGGTCTGCCCGGCGTTCTGGATGCCCGCGTTCACGAGGAAGGGCAGCGCCGCGTCGAGATCTGCGTCCTCGAACACCAGTTGCGGTGACTTGCCCCCCAGTTCCAGCGTCACCGGCACCACGTTCCGCGCCGCCGCCGCCTGCACCAGCGCGCCTGTGGCGACCGACCCGGTGAAGCTGATGTGGTGGATACCGGGATGGGCAGAGAGCGCCGCGCCCGCCTCGGCCCCCAGCCCCGGCACGACGTTCAGCGCGCCGGGCGGCAGCCCCGCCTCCTGCGCCAGATGTGCGAAGGCCAGCGCGGTGAGACACGCCTCTTCCGCCGGTTTCAGAACACAGGCATTGCCGGTGGCCAGCGCCGCGCCCACCGACCGGCCGATGATCTGCATCGGGTAATTCCATGGCACGATATGGCCCGTCACCCCGTGGGGTTCGCGCAGGGTATAGACGGTGTAGCCGGAGAGGTAAGGGATGGTCTCGCCCATCAGCTTGTCCGCCGCGCCACCGTAGAATTCGCAATAGCGCGCAAGCGCCAGCGCATCGGCGCGGGCCTGCGTCAGGGGCTTGCCCACGTCTGCCGCTTCCAGCGCAGCCAGGTCATCGACCCGCGCCGCCACGATCTGACCCAGCCGCGTCAGGATGCGGCCGCGTTCGGTCGCCGTCATGCGGCCCCAGTCGCCGTCGCGTGCGGTCTCGGCTGCCGTCACCGCGGCGTCGATATCCGCGGCTTGCCCCCGCGCGATGCGGGCAAGCTCTGACCCGTCGGACGGGTCGATGAGGGGCAGCGTCTCTCCGCCTTGCGCGGGCACCCATTGGCCGCCGATCAGGCACAGGGACGGGTCGAACCAGGGGGTGGTCATGGCGAAGGCTCCTTGATGATGAAATGCAGCGATCCCGATTGGTTCGGGGTAAGAGGCGGCCCGCGATGGGCGCGGG
This sequence comes from uncultured Aestuariivita sp., assembly GCA_964573835.1. Classification (GTDB taxonomy): domain Bacteria; phylum Pseudomonadota; class Alphaproteobacteria; order Rhodobacterales; family Rhodobacteraceae; genus JAGYKE01. The sequence goes on from CAZNMV010000001.1 coordinate 37,813, forward strand.
CGAGCGGCGTGATCACGCCGGTCCAGAAGGCGCGTGCATGAACATTGCCGCCCGCCACGCCGAGTTGCCAGCGCCCCGGATGCCGGGCCAGCGCGGCGCGGGCGGCCTGCGTGCCCAGACCCGACCGGCGGGCACCGGGGACGACATAGAATTCGCTCATCTCATGCGCGCCGTCGGGCAGGCGGCGGATCAGGACAAAGCCCCGCGTTCCGCCCCCGTCGCGGATCAGCAGCGCCTCGCGCGCGGGGTCGTCCGAGGCCCGCGCCATGCGCTCGGCGGTGACCGGGGGAAGGTCGGGCCCGATTTCAGAGACATAGGCGCGCACCATCCCGACAAAGGCGTCGCGATCCCCGGGGGCAAGCGGAACCAGCTCCATCACGCCGCTCCCAGATCGGGCAGGACCGGCGCCGCCGCGATCAGCTTCTGCGTATAGGGATGCTGCGGGTTCGTCAGCACCTCTTCGGTCGGGCCCTGTTCGACGATCCGCCCCGCCTGCATCACCAGAACGCGGTCGGTGACCGACCGCACCACGCTCAGGTCATGGCTGATGAACAGCCAGGTCAGGTCGTATTGCCGGCAGAGATCGGCCAGCAGATCGAGGATCTGCGCGCGGACCGAGACGTCGAGCGCGCTCACCGCTTCGTCAAACAGGATGAGGTCGGGCCGGATGATCAGCGCGCGGGCGATGGCGATGCGCTGGCGCTGCCCGCCCGAGAATTCGTGGAT
>CAZNMV010000001.1:38638-40557 GCA_964573835.1 uncultured Aestuariivita sp.
TGCACCTGCTCCAGCCCAAGGATCGCGCGGGTGAGCGTCGATTTCCCGCAGCCGGATTCGCCCACAAGGCCCAGCCGTTCGCCCCGGTCGATGGTGAAGCTGACGTCGCTGACCGCTCGGTAAGTGCCCGGATCGCGGAACAGGTGCCGACGCGGCAGGCGGTAGTCGCGCACGACGCCGCGCACCTCCAGAAGCGGCGCGGGCGCAGGGCGCGCGGGCAGGTCGACCCGGTGGGTCGATGCCGCGAACAGCATCTTGGTATAGGGGTGCTGCATATCGGCCAGCAGGTCGGGCGTGGGCGCGCTTTCCACCACCTCGCCCTGCCGCATGACCGTGATGCGGTGCGCCATGTCGGCGACGACGGCCAGATCATGGGTGATCATCAGCATGCCCATCCCGTCTTCGGCCACCAGCCCTTTCAGCAAATCAAGGATCTGCGCCTGCGTGGTGACGTCGAGCGCGGTTGTCGGTTCATCCGCGATCAAGAGCCTGGGGCGCAGCGCGATGGCCATGGCGATCACCACGCGCTGGCGCTGGCCGCCTGACAGTTCGTGCGGATAACGCGACAGCGGGAAGCGGTCGGGCGGCAGGCCGACACGGGCCAGCACCTCCTCCGCGCGGGTGCGGGCGCGGTCGGGGGGCAGGGCCTTGTGGATCAGGATCGTCTCCATCACCTGATCGCCGATGGTCTTGACCGGGTTCAGCGCGGTCATGGGTTCCTGAAACACCATGCCGACATCGCGGCCCCGGATGGCGCACATGCGCGCCTCGGTCGCGGTGAGGATGTCGGTGCCATCCAGCGCAACGCGCCCCGACGCCTGCGCGCCATTGGGCAGAAGCTGCATGATGGTGAGCGCGGTCATGGATTTGCCCGAACCGGACTCGCCCGTGACCGCGTGGATTTCGCCGGGGGCGATGGACAGCGACACGTCGCGCAGGATCGGCGTGCCGTGGATCGAGAGGGTGAGGTTTTGGAGGGTGAGAAGGCTCATGCCCAGCCCCCTGTCGCGGTGCGTGGATCAGGGGCCCCGCCCGGCGGGCACCGCCGGGCCGCCATCATGTCCGCGCCACCCGCAGCCTTGGATCGAGGTAATCCCGCAGACCGTCGCCCAGCAGGTTCAGCCCCAGCACCGTCAGGATGATCGCCATGCCGGGCACCATCGCCAGATGCGGCGCAAGGCTGACCAGCGTCTGCGCATCGGCCAGCATCCGCCCCCAGCTCGGTGTCGGCGGCTGCGCGCCAAGGCCCACATAGGACAAGGCTGCCTCGGCCAGGATGCCCAGCGAAAACTGGATCGTCCCCTGCACGATCAAGAGGTTCGCGACATTGGGCAGGATATGTTCGAAACTGATCCGCGCCGCCGACTTGCCGGCGACACGGGCGGCCAGGATGAATTCCCTCTCCCACAGGCTCAGCGCCGCACCCCGCGTGATCCGCGCGAAGACGGGGATGTTGAAGATGCCGATGGCGATGATCGCGTTGACCGCGCCCGCGCCGAAGACGGCCGTGATCAGGATGGCGATGACCAGCGACGGAAAGGCGAAGATCAGGTCATTGCCCCGCATGATGAATTCATCGAGCCACGACCCCTTCCGCGCCGCCGCCGCCAGCCCCAGCGGCACCCCCAGCGCCATGCCGATCCCCACGGCCACCAGCGCCACCGCGATCGACGTGCGCGCGCCCACCATGATCATGCTGAAGATGTCGCGGCCGAAATGATCGGTCCCCAGCCAGTGCACCGCATTGGGCGTCTGCAGCTTTTCAGGGATGTTCATCGCCGCGTGATCGAACGGCGTCCAGACAAAGGACAGAAGCGCCGCCAGCACCACCAGCGACGACAGCGCCGCGCCCAGCCAGAGGTTGCGCCTCATGTCCGCGACCTCAGCCTTGGATCGACGGCGGCATAGGCCAGATCGAC
>CAZNMV010000002.1:0-39926 GCA_964573835.1 uncultured Aestuariivita sp.
CCCCGCGATGTCGCGCCTGAGCCCGTTACCCCAGAACGGCCCCCGCCCCTGCCCGAGCGTCAGGTTCAGCCCGCCCGCGATGTCGAAGCGGTTGTTGGCGCCGGGCGCGTCCTCGACCCTCTCGCCGAACCAGCGCCAGACCGCCAGCGGATCGTCCCCGCCCGTCAGCGCGCGGGCGAAGCCTGCCGGATAGGCGAAGGGGAAGTCGAAGCCGAGGCAGAGGCGGCGACCGGCGGTGAGTTCCCCGTCGATGAACCCGGCAAGCCAGTCTTCGACCAGCGGGCGGTTGCGGAAGTAGAGCGGGTCTTCCACCACCCCGCCCCGCGCGACCGCCGCCCAGAGCGCATCCGCGCGCGGGCGCGGGCCGGTGTCGTTGCCGCCCGACCAGTCCACCATGGCGAAGGTGTCGAACCCCGCCGCGGTCATGCGCCCCCGGACAGCAGGATCTCGGCCCGCGCCAGATCCTGCGGGGTGTTGATGTTGAAGAAGGGATCGAGCCCCGCGATGGGAAAGAGGGCCGCGCGCGCGCCCTGCGCATCGGCCCATTGCGTGACCTTGCGCGTGCCTGCACTCAGCGCCGCGCGCAGGTCGTCGCGCAGCGCCACGGGCCAGAGGCCGAAGGTGGGGTGCCGAAGCGTCCCCTTCGCCGGATCGGGCGTGGCCGCGATGACCGGCACCTGCGGATCGCCCCGCCCCGCGCGCAGCCGTGCCACCAGATCGCGGGGCAGGAAGGGCGTGTCGGCGGCCACCGTCACGATGGCGCGCGCCCCCTGCCCTGCCGCCCAGTCCATCCCGGCGAGGATGCCCGCCAGCGGACCCGCGAAGCCCTCCACGCTGTCGGGCAGGACCGGCAGGCCCAGATCGGCAAAGCGGCCCGGATCGCCATTGGCATTCAGCGCCAGGGCACCCACCTGCGGGGCCAGCCGACCGATGACGCGGGCCAGGATCGGCTGCCCGCCCAGGATCAGCCGCCCCTTGTCGCCGCCGCCCATGCGCTGCGCCCGTCCTCCGGCCAGGATCACGCCCGGAAGGGTCTCGGTGTCGGTCATCGGCGCCAATTGCATCCCCCCGGAAACGCGGTTACCTCAACGTTAACCTAGGAATTCCACATGTCATCCTCCACCCCGAAATCCGCCTATTGGGAGGGCTTCCGCGCGGGCGCGCCCTTCGTGCTGGTGGTGGGGCCCTTCGCGATGCTGTTCGGCGTGGTGGCGACCGAGGCGGGGCTGACCGTGGCGGAAACGCTGGCCTTTTCGGTGGCGGTGATCGCGGGCGCGGCGCAGTTCACCGCGGTGCAACTGATGACCGAGAACACGCCCACGGCGATCGTTCTGGCCTCGGCGCTGGCGGTGAACCTGCGGATGGCGATGTATTCGGCCTCGCTCACCCCGTGGATCGGGTCGGCGCCGCTCTGGCAGCGGGCCTTTGCGGCCTATTTCCTGGTCGATCAGCCCTATGCCTGTTCCATCATGCGCTACGAGACCGGCCCGCCGATGAGTGTGCCCCAGCGCATGGCCTTCTTCTTCGGCGTCGTCACGCCGGTCTGTCCGCTCTGGTATGGCTTCACCTGGGTGGGGGCGGTGGTGGGCAGCCGCATTCCGCCGGAATGGGCGCTCGACTTCGTGGTGCCCATCGCGTTCCTCGCGCTGGTGATGCCGATGCTGCGCACCGCCGCGCATGTCACGGCGGCGGCGGTGGCGATCATCGTGGCGCTGCTGGCGGCGGGCCTGCCCTATAACCTCGGCCTCCTGGCGGGCGGAATCGCGGGAATGATGGCGGGGGCGCGGGTCGAGCTGTTGGCGCGCACCAGGTGGCGGCAGACATGAGCCTGGCCGACATGGACCGCGGCACGCTGTGGCTGGTCATCCTCGGGCTGGCTCTGGGCAGTTTCGCGCTGCGCTTCGTCTTTCTGGGCGTGATCGGCGACCGGCCGCTGCCGGAATGGGTGCTGCGCCATTTGCGTTATACTGCAGTCGCCGTGCTGCCGGCACTTGTGGCGCCGCTGGTCCTGTGGCCCGGGGCGACGGGGGGCGAGACGGACCCGGCGCGGCTGGCGGCAGCCTTGGCCACGATCGCAGTGGGCTATTTCACCCGCAACGTTCTGGGCGCGATCGGCGCGGGGGCGGTGACGCTCTGGGCGCTGCTCTATCTCTTCGGTTAGTTCAGCTTGGCGAGCGCGGCCTGAAGGCTCGGGTCGTCGTATTCGCGGTAGACGCGGGTCTGGACGCCGGGAAGCTTGCCGAAATCCTCCATCACTCGTTCGGGCAGCAAGGAGGACCGGACGCTTTCGAACCCGGGGATCTGGCGCAGGATACCGGCTGTGGAGCTGGCGCAGAAGCCGCCCGCGACAGGGCCTGCCTGCAGGGCGAGGCGATAGGCCAGTTCCGCCTGTTCCGCCGACACCTCGACCGTCTGGATGACCACGCGGAAGGTTTCGCGGGCATGGGCCCCGGCATAAACCCGTTCGACTTCCGGCGAGAAGCCGAAGAGCACGTCGTTGCGTTCGGGCACGCCGCGCGCCTTGAACGACCCGGCCGGATCGAAGAGCACCCGCTCCGACGCCGCAATGGCAAGCGAGGTATGCGCGCCGGCATCAGTGCGGTTGTTCAGCATCGTGTAGAGGGTGAGCGTCGTCGGCCCCGCATTGCGGTAGGACACCGCCGCGATGGTCGCGTCGTCGGCGAAGGGCTGGTTCGGTTCGGCGCAGCCCGCCAGCGCGGCGAGTGCGGCCAGAAGGCAGATCAAGCGTCGCATAGTCCGGGCCCTGTCCCCTTGCTGGGCCGGAGCGCGCGGGGGCCCCGCGCCGCCCGGCCGGACATCGTCAGGTGATGAAGATCGCCATCAGGATCAGCAGGACGATGATCCAGATCGACGTCCAGGTGGTGAATTTCATGAAGCCTGCGAAGGTCTTCTCCTGCGTGGTGATGTCCATTTCGCCGTGTTTGTGGTCAGCCATGTCGGTCTTCCTGTTCGCGGGTTTTCCGCCGAATAGCGGATTCGACCGCGCCTGTCACGACGTCAATCGGGCGCAGTCTCCGGCTGGTCGAGATCGGCGGCGAGACGGAAACCGATGCGCTTGGGTTCGACCGCTTCGGGGTCCTTGGGCCAGGCCTTCAGCATCACGTTGAGCTGGCTCACATGCTGGATGAGCTGGGTGCGCGCGCCGTCGGTGCTGCGGCCGTAGAAGGTGACGATGTCGGGGTCGAAATAGCCAAGACCCTCGATCTTGAGCACGCCCAGTTCGCCGCCCGCGAAGCCCATCGCGACCTCGTGGTCAGCGTCGAGCTGCTTCTCGAAGTTCTGGATGTAGAGGATCAGCCGTTCATGGGCCCATTTCGCCGGGGTCTTGTCGCCCACGGGCTGGCGCATGCCTTCGGGCAGGTCGTCGCAGGGCGACGCGGTGTCGGGATCGCAGTGCACCTCGTGGCGGCGCGGGATGGCGGCGTTCTCGGCGGCTTCGGCGGTGGTGTCGATCTCGCGCGCCATGGATCAGGTAGCCCTCTGGAAAGTCCAGGCACCGTCATCGCGCCGCTGCCGCGTGGCCTGACCCGCAAGCAGAAGATGGTTGAGATGCGCCACCGCCTCGACCAGGGCAAGGCCGTATTCGCCGTCGCCGATGCTGCGCTTGAAGAGCGGCGCAAAGCAGTCGGCTGCCGTGCGCGGCGTGTCGAGATGGTCGACCAGCCGGGCAAGCGCGCCGTGGTGGTTGTCGATCAGCTGGCGCATGCGCAGGGTAAGCCCGGTGAAGGGCAGCTTGTGGCCGCCGAGCACCAGATGGCCGGGCCGGGCAAGCTTGGCCAGACGTTCACAGGCCTCGATCCAGTCGCCCACCGGGTCGGCCATGGGTTCGGTCGCATAAACGCCGAGATTGGGCGAGATCGACGGCAGGATCTGGTCGCCCGCGATCACGAGATTGTCGTCCCGGCTCCAGAATGTCGCGTGTTCAGGGGCGTGGCCATTGCCGATATGGATGTCCCAGTCACGCCCGCCCATGCGGATCGTGTCGCCCTGCGCGATGCGGGTGAAGCCCAGCGGCATGGGCGCCACGACATCGGCGAAGTTGAAGGGCCGTTCGGTTTCGCGCTGGCGGAAGATGTGATCGGCCATGCCTGCACCGCGATAGAAGGCAAGCGTCTCGGGCGGCAGCGCCTCCTGCCGGTCGAGCATGAGCATGCGCGCAAACAGCCACGCGGTGCGGGTGGTGATCAGTTCGGCCCCGTGGTCTGACTGGAACCAGCCCGCAAGGCCCACGTGATCGGGGTGGTGATGGGTGACGACCACGCGCGTCACGGGCTTGCCGCCCAGCGGCCCCGCCATCAGCGCGCCCCAGACCTCGCGCGCCAGGGTCGAGGCGAAGCCGGTGTCGATCACCGTCCAGCCGTCGCCATCGTCGAGCGCATAGACATTCACATGGTCTAGCTTCATGGGCAGCGGCAGGCGCATCCAGAGCACACCTTCCGCCACTTCGATCGCCGCGCCCCGATCGGGCGCGGTGTCGAACGGGTATCTGAGGCCTTCCGCCAAGCCGTCCATGTCTTTCCGCCTTTCTGAGCGGCACTCCGGCCGCGCCTGACCCCTTACTACGCCGCGAGGTCGTCGAGGCTCAAGGCATAGAGATCAGCCGACCCGCGCTGCGCATGGGCAAGCAGGCCTTCATGCTCGGGCAGAAGGCGCGTGATGTAGAAGCGCGCCAGCGCCATGCGGGGACCGGTCGGATCGGCAAGCGCCGCCTTGAGATGGAAATGCCCGCCCAGCACCCTCGCAAAGGCGCGCAGGTAGGGCACGGCGCCGGCGAAGCGGTCGGTCAGATCCTCTTGCGCGACCATCCATTCGGTTGCTTCGCGCAAGCTCTCGGTGGCCTGCCAGACGCCTTCGGCCAGAGCGGCGAGCTCACCGCCCTGCGCGCGCGCATCCTCGGCCTGGGCCTCGATCTCGTCCAGAAGGCGGTGCGCGGCCTCGCCCCCGTCGGCCATCTTGCGCGCGACAAGGTCCATTGCCTGAATGCCGTTCGTACCTTCGTAGATCGTGGTCACGCGGACATCGCGGGCGAACTGGGCGGCGCCGGTTTCCTCGACAAAGCCCATGCCGCCATGGACCTGGATGCCGGTACTGGCGACTTCGTTGCCGATATCGGTGCCGAAGGCCTTGGCGATGGGGGTGAGGAAGGCGGCGCGCGCGGTCCAGTCGGCTTCGCCCGTGGCGGTCCCCATGTCGATGGCAACCGCGCAGGACAGCGCGATGGACCGCGCCGCGAAGATGTCGGCCTTCATCGTGGTCAGCATCCGCCGCACGTCGGCATGGGCGGCGATGGTATAGCCGTGATAGGACCGGCCCTGCTTGCGGTTCAGCGCATAGTCGAAGGCGTTCTGATAGGCGCCCTCGGCCACGCCGATGCCCTGCACCCCGACGCCGAGACGCGCGTTGTTCATCATGGTGAACATCGCCGCCATGCCGTCGTTTTCTTCCCCCACCAGCCAGCCGGTGGCGCCGTCATACTGCATCACGCAGGTGGGCGATCCGTGCAGGCCGAGCTTGTGTTCGATGCTGACGACCTTGAGGCTGTTGGCCACGCCGGGATTGCCCTGTGCATCGGGGATGAACTTCGGCACGAGGAAGAGGCTGATGCCCTTGGTCCCCGGGCTCGCCCCCGGAATGCGCGCCAGCACGAGATGGCAGACATTCCCGGCGAAATCGGTGTCGCCCCAGGTGATGTAGATCTTCTGCCCCGTGATCGCGAAGCTGCCGTCATCGTTGCGGTCAGCCTTGGTGATGAGCGCACCCACGTCCGAGCCCGCCTGCGGTTCGGTCAGGTTCATCGTGCCCGTCCATTCGCCCGAGATGAGCTTGGGCAGGTAAAGCGCCTTCATCTCGTCGCTGGCGTGATGCTCCAGCGCCTCGATCTGGCCCTGCGACATCAGCGGCGCAAGCTGCAGCGACAGGCATGCCGCGCTCATCATGTCGTTGACGGCAGTGGTCACGGCCATGGGCAGGCCCATGCCACCATGGTCGGGCGAACCCGCGATGCCGACCCAGCCGCCTTCCGCGATGGCGCGCCAGCCGTCGCCGAAGCCGGGCGAGGTGCGCATGACCCCGTTTTCGAGCCGCGCAGGGTGCTGGTCGCCCGCGCGCTGCAGCGGCACGAGCGCGGCTTCGGTCATCTTGCCCGCCTCGGCGAGGACGGCGCGGACGGTGTCCGGCGCGGCCTCGGCAAAGCGGTCGGTGGCTGCGACGCGGTCGTAACCGACGATTTGTTCGAGGATGAAGTCGAATTCGGCGAGAGGGGCGCGGTATGGCATCGGGTCAGGCTCCGTCGCGGGGGCGCCGGGAAGGGTCGGGAACCGCTTTCCCTTGCGGCGCGCCGCCGCTATGAGGGGATGTTGCCCCCCATGAAAGACCCCGGGGCGCGCGGCACGCAACCGGAACGCCGCGTCACGGAAAAGCGGCGAGGCAGATGAACGCGGAAACGACCCTGACCCTTGGCACCGGCCCGGAGGATCTGGCGCGGGCGGCAGAGCTGCTGCGCGGCGGTGGTCTGGTCGCCTTTCCGACGGAAACGGTCTATGGCCTCGGTGCCGATGCGCGGCAGGGCGCGGCGGTGGCGGCGGTCTATGCGGCCAAGGGGCGGCCCGAGTTCAACCCGCTGATCGTGCATGTCCCCGACCTTGCGGCGGCAGAGCGGATCGCGGTCTTCGACGCCGATGCGCGGGCGCTTGCGGGCGCGTTCTGGCCGGGGCCGCTGACGCTGGTGCTGCCACTGGCCGCCGGGCACGGGCTGAGTTCGCTGGTGACGGCGGGGCTTTCCACGGTGGCGGTGCGCGTGCCCGCCCATCCGGTGGCGCAGGGACTGCTGGCGGCCTTCGGCGGGCCGGTGGCGGCGCCTTCCGCCAACCGGTCGGGCCGGATCAGCCCGACGCGGGCGGCGCATGTACTGGCGGGGCTGACGGGGCGGATCGCGGCGGTGGTCGATGGCGGACCCTGCGGCGTGGGGGTCGAATCGACGATTCTGGGGCTTGGTCCGGAGGGCGCGCGGCTGCTGCGGCCGGGCGGGCTGCCCGCCGAGGCGGTCGAGGCCGCCTTGGGACGGCCCCTTTTGCCACCCGAGGACGGCACCATCAGCGCGCCGGGCCAGCTTCTGTCGCATTACGCGCCTGCCGCGGCTTTGCGGCTGAACGCGGATGCCCCGCAGGCGGGCGAAGTCTATCTCGGCTTTCACGACAGGGGCGGCGATCTGAACCTGTCGCCCTCGGGCGATCTGGCGCAGGCGGCAGCCAATCTGTTCGACCATCTGCACCGGCTCGATGCGACGGGGCGGCCCATCGCGGTCGCGCCCGTCCCCGACCGGGGCCTGGGCCGGGCGATCAACGACCGGCTGCGGCGGGCGGCGGCGCCGCGCCCTTCAGGCGCGCCCGGCGGCGGCTGAGAGCAGAATCGGATCGATCCCCAGACAGCGCAGCGCGGCCTCCCACTTGGTGGGATCGGGCGTGTCGAAGATCAGATCGGCCGAGGCATCGGCGGTGAGCCAGGCGTTCTGCGCGATCTCGCCTTCGAGCTGCCCCGGCCCCCAGCCGGAATAGCCCAGGCACACCAGCGACGCGCGCGGGCCGCGCCCGCGCGCGATATCCTCGATCACGTCGACGGTGGCGGTCATGCCGATGGCGTCGGTCACCCCCAGCGTCTGCAGGCGCGAGGCATAGTCGCGCGAATGCAGCACGAACCCGCGCCCGGTTTCCACCGGGCCACCGAAGCGCACCGGGTCACGGCCCACACCCGGCAGCACCGCATCGATGTCGAGCTGGGACAGCAGCGCCGAGACCTGCAGCCCGTTCGCGGGCTTGTTCACGATCAGGCCCATCGCACCGTCGGCGGCATGGCTGCACAGCAAGATGACCGCGCGGTCAAAGCGCGGGTCGCCCATGCCGGGCATCGCGATCAGAAGCTTTCCGGTCAGGTCCATGCCCATTCCCACCCGCGGCCCCTGCCTGCAACATGGGCGCTGGGGACACAGCCTGCAAGCGCAACGCGTCGTCTGACCCGAACGTGACTTGGCAATGCCCGCGCGGCAGGCCATGTGAGACCGGATGTGGAAGATGTTCGGCATATCCGCGCTCATTGCGCTGACCGGGTTCGGCCCTGCCACAGCAACCGGGTGGGTCGACGAGGTCGTGCAGCTCGACGTGCTGGACGGCGGCGCGGCACAGGACGGCACCCATCGCGCGGGGCTGCGGCTGCGGCTGGCCGAGGGATGGAAGACCTATTGGCGCGCGCCGGGCGACGCGGGCATTCCGCCACTCTTCGACTGGCGCGGGTCGCGGAACCTCGATGGCGTGCAGGTCCTCTGGCCCGTGCCCATCGTCTTTGAACAAAACGGCATGCGGTCGATCGGCTATGCGCGGGAGGTTGTGCTGCCGCTCGACCTGACCCCACGGACAGGCGGAGAGCCGATCCGCCTGAAGGGATCGGTCGAGATCGGTGTCTGCCGCGAGGTCTGCATCCCCGCGACGCTGCATTTCGACGCGACGCTCGACCCCGGTGCAGGCGTGAACCCGCAGATCGTCGCGGCGCGCGCGAACCGGCCGCGGACACAGGCCGAGGCGGGCGTGGGCCGGGTGACCTGCCGCCTGTCCCCGGTCACGGGCGGTCTGAGGATCGAGGCGCATATCGAGATGCCGAAAGGGCGCGGCGCCGAGGTGGCGGTGATCGAACCGGGCGACCCGGCGGTCTGGGCGTCCGAGCCGGACGTGACGCGCAAGGGCGGCACGCTGATCGCGGTGGCCGAGCTGATGCATTCGGGCGGCGGGGCCTTCGCGGTCGACCGCTCGCAGATGCGCTTCACCGTGATCGACGCGGGCCGCGCCGTCGATATCCGGGGCTGCAGCGCCGACTGACGCGCTCAGGCCGCGCGCCGCCGCCCGCCCAGCGCGGTCAGCGCATAGACCGCCAGCACGATGACAAGCGCACCGGCGAGGAACGCGCCATAGGCCGCGCCCGTCCCCGACCCCGGCAGCGCCGTGGCCAGTGGCGCGGGCAGCGCCCCGGTCACCAGCGCCGCGCCGATGGTGGCGCCGAACCATGCCAGCATCAACGCCGCGGTCAGCCCCACCAGCGCCCGCACCCGGGCCCGCGGCGCGCGCAACGCGCGCCGGGTGGCGCGGGTGCGGCGCGTCCAGTCATGCTGCACCGCGACAAGCGCGGGCACGATCAGAAGCACAAGGAACATCCCGAAGCCCAGACCATAGACCAGCGTGATCACCGTGGGCTTGAGGAACTGCGCCTGCTGCGAGGTCTCGAACATCAGCGGCAGAAGGCCCAGAACCGTCGTCAGCGTGGTCAGAAGCACCGGGCGCAACCGGTCGGCGGCCGCGTCGATGATCGACGGGATCAGCCCGCGCTCCTGCGCGTATTCGTCGATCGTGGTCACCAGCACGATGGAATCGTTGATGATGATCCCGGTCATGCCCAGAAGCCCCACGACCGTGAACATCGACAGGGGCACGTCCCAGACCGCGTGACCGTAGATCGTGCCGACAAGCCCGAAGGGAATGATCGCCATGACCACCATGGGCCGCGACCAGCTGGCAAAGACCCAAGCGAGGACAAGGTAGATGCCCGTCAGGCACAGGATCAGCCCGGTCAGCGCGTCGCTGAGGAATTCGCCCTCCTGCTCCGACAGCCCGGCAAGGCGGAACTCGACCTGCCGTTCGCTCGCGATGGCGGGCAGGATGTCGGTGCGAAGCGCGGCTTCGATCGCGGCAGCGCGGGCGGGGTCGTCTTCCGAGATATCGCCGGTGACCGACACGATGCGGACGCCGTTTTCGCGCCGGACGGTGGAAAAGCCCGACCGTCTGTCGACGGTGACCAGATCGGCCAGCGGCACGTATTGCCCACCCGGCGCGCGCATCAGCGTGCGTTCGAGGAAATCGGCGCTCAGCTCGCCCTCGGGCAGTTCCACGCGGATCGTGGCGCTGCGCGGACCGTCGGGATAGGTCGCGGCCTCGATCCCGTTGAGCCGCGCCCGCAGCGCCCGGCCAAGGCTGTCGATGGTGAAGCCCAGCGCCGCGCCCTGCGGGGTAAGGTCGAGAACGATCTCTTCCTTGTCATAGGCAAGGTTGTCCTGCACGCCCGAGACTTCGGGGAATTGCGCCAGCGCCGTCTGCAGGTCGAGCGCGGCGGCCTTCAGCGTGACGACATCGGCGCCGAAGAACTGCACCGAAAGCGCATCGCCGCCCGGCCCCGCCCGCCAGCCGCGGAAGCTGACCGTTTCAGTCAGCGGGTGATTGACGACGCGGTCCTGCAGATCGGCGACGAAGGCGAAGCTGGAATAGGGGCGCAGGTCGGAATCGATCAGCTCGATCGAGATGCCGCCCAGCAGATCGGGGTCCTTGGCATCGACCCCGGAAAGGCCGGGACCCGCATTGCCGCCGATCTCTGACAGGACATAGTCGATGGGATCGCGGCCATGCCGTTCCGCGTATTCGCGGCCCAGTTCTTCGGTCACGCGCTGGAGTTCGCGCATCATGGCCAACGTGTCTTCGCGCGTCGCGCCTTCGACCATGGCGAAGTTGCCGGTGACCGACCCCTGTTCGGGCGCGTTGAAGAAGCGCCACTGCACGTCGCCCCGGACAAAGACCGCCACCTGAGAGGCGAGGACCGCGACGACCCCCGCCAGCACGACATATCGGCCCCGGATCACCAGCGCCATGACCGGCCGGAAGGCACGGTCGCGCACATGGCGGAAGCCCCGGTTCACGACGGCGCTGGGGCGGTCATACCAGTGTTCCTTCGCGGTATGGGCCAGCGCATGGGCCATATGGTTGGGCAGGATGAGGAAGCATTCGACAAGCGACGCCGCCAGCACCGCGATCACCGTGAAGGGGATGTCGCGGATCAGGTCACCGAAGCGTCCGCCGATGGCGATGAGCCCGAAGAACGCGATGATCGTCGTCAGCGTCGCGGCGAAGACCGGCATGGCCATGCGCCGGGCGGCGGTTTCGGCGGCCACGTAAGGGTGTTCGCCGAACCGCCGCGCGCGGTAATCGGCATGTTCACCCACCACGATGGCGTCATCGACCACGATGCCCAGCGTGATGATGAGGCCGAACAGGCTCACCATGTTGATGGTGAGCCCCGCCGAATACATGATCGCGATGGCCGCCAGCATCGCCGCCGGAATGCCCGCCGCCACCCAGAAGGCGGTGCGCGCGTTCAGGAACAAAAACAGCAGCGCCACCACCAGCGCGAGGCCCAGAATGCCGTTGTCGATGAGGATATCGAGGCGCCCGCTGATTGCCTCGGCCCTTGTGCGGATCAGTTCGACCGTGACACCCGCGGGCAGCGTGGCCTGCATCTGGCGCGCGACATCCTCGACCACATGCTGCACGGCGATGGCATCGCCCTGATCCGACCGGTCGACGCGCACCGACATGGCGGGGTCGGCACCCACGAAATAGGCGCGCCCCGGTCCGGCCCGCCCAGCCGGATCGTCGCCACATCGCCCACGGTCAGCTTCGATCCGTCGGGTTCCGACCGCAGGACGATGGCCGCGATGGCGTCGGGGCTGCGTTTCTCGGTGCCGGTGCGCACGCGGGCATTGGCGCCGGTGACGTCGCCTGCCGGGTTGGCATCGACCGCCCCGGCGATGGCGGTGGCGATCTCGGTGATGGAAATGTCGTGCTCGATGAGCCGGGCCGATGGGACCTCGACCAGCGTCTCGGGCGCGGCGAGGCCCAGGATCGTCGTGCGCGTGACGCCCGCGGCGAACAGCCGGACGACCAGTTCGTCGGTATAAAGCGCAAGCTGCTGCGGCGCGACGGGGCCGGTGATGACGACGTCGGTGACCCGGTCGCGCCAACTGCCCCGGCGGACAACGGGGTCTTCGGCCTCTTCGGGGAGGGTGGTGATGGCGTCGATGGCGATCTGCACGTCGTCGACGGCGCGCGCCATATCCCAGCCGGGTTCGAATTCCAGCGAGATCGTGCCGCGCCCCTCGCGGCTGGTCGAGGCCGAGCTTTCGACGCCGTCCACGACAAGCAGAACGGGTTCGAGCACCTGCACGATGCCGTTGTCCACGTCTTCGGGACCCGCCCCTTCCCACAGAACGATCACGGTGATGTCGTCGATGATGACATCGGGGAAGAACTGCGCGCGCATGTTGGGCACGGCGGCCAGACCCAGAACCACCATGACCATCAAGAGAAGGTTCGCGGCGGTGCGGTGCCGGGTGAAGTAGGACAGAAGCCCGCCCGCGGCCCGGGGCAGTTCGCGCGCCATGGGCCTAGCCCCCCATCCGGGATTCGAGCCGTTCGAGCATCTGCGCCGGGACCTTGTCCTGGGAAAGCTGGTTCAGGATGCGCGCCTTGGCATCCGCCGGGATGAAGGCATTGGCCTCGACGAAGGCGACAAGGCGGGCGCGGCGTTCCTCGGTCAGTTCGATCAGCTCGGGCGCTGTGGGCGCGGCGGCGTCAGGGCCACGCAGCGGGCGCACCCGGATGCCCGCGCCCAGAAGCGGCGTGCGCGCCTGCACCACCTCGCGGCCCGCAAGGCCCTCGGCGCGCACCAGAACCTCGTCCCCCTGACGCCGCACCAGCGTCACGGGCAGCGAGTCGAGCCGGTCTTCGGCCCCCAGCACCAGCACCGTGCCAGCAGCGTCGAGGGCCGAGGCGGGCAGGCGCACCACATCGTCGATGGCGGGTTCGGTGACGCGCACGGTGACGAAATCGCCCGGCTTGAAGCCCCGCGCCTCGTCCAGCGTGGCGTAGATGAGCCGCCCGGTCTGCACCGCGCCCGCGCCCGCGCTGTCGCGGCTGATCCGGCCCGTCGTCTGCAAGATGGCATCCGCGCCGCCGACCACGACGGTGACATCGGCGGGGATAAGCGCCCCCCCGGCATCCAAAAGCCGCCCGTATTGCCCGGTCGAGACGCGGAAGGCGACCTCAAGCGCGCCGGGATCGACCAATTCGGCCAGCTTTTCGTTGGGGGCGACCAGCCGCCCTTCCACAAGGCTCACCGCGCTGAGCGTGCCGTCGAAGGCGGCGAAGACGCGAGTGTCGGCCAGCCGCCGTTCAGCATCCGACAGCGCGATGCGCGCGCGTTCCAGGCGCGTCGCGGCCTGATCGATGCGGGCTTCGGCCTGCGCTTCGGCCAGACGCCGCGACAGAACCGCCTGACGCGCCTGCGCGGCGGCAAGTTCCGCCGTCTCGACCGTCTGGGCCGTGCCGACGCCGCGCTCTTCCAGATCGAGCTGGCGGCGATAGGCACGGTCGCGCAGATCGGCCTGATCGACCGCAGCGGCGAGTTCGTCGCGCGCCAGCCGCAGCGCGCGGTCGGCATCGCGCACCTCGGCCTCGGCATCCGACAGATCGCTGGCCGCCCGGTCAAGCGCCGCCTGCGCCTCGGCCGGGTCGATCTGCGCCAGAATCTGGCCTTCGGTCACCGTGCCGCCTTCAGTGAAGTCGGGGGCCAGCGCGATGACGCGCCCGCCGCTCGCCGCGCGCAGTTCAAGGGTGCGGCGGCTCTGCACTTCACCGAAGACTTCGAGGATCGGCGTCTCGCGCCCCGCGACGGCGGTCACGACGTTCACGGTGAAGACCCGTTCACGCGCGGGCGGGGCCGAGGTGTCGCGCGCCATCCTCTCCTGCACGGCGGATGTGACCATCTGGCCCGCCCAGGCGAGCAGCGCCAGCGTCACGCCGAACAGAAAGACGCCGATCAGACTTTTGCGCAGAAATCGCATGCTACTGGTCCTGGCTGATGGTCGATAGATAGCAGGCGCAGCAATTCCGCCAACCCACAAGGGTGTCAACGCACGGGCGCGTCATTTCCGTCGCCGGTGTTCCTCCAGCCGCGGCAGAATTTCGACGAAGTTGCAGGGCCGGTGCCGATAATCGAGCTGCCGGCCAAGGATTTCGTCCCAGGCATCCCTGCAGGCACCGGGGCTGCCGGGCAACGCGAAGAGATAGGTGCCCCCCGCCACGCCCGCCGTCGCGCGCGACTGCACCGCGCTGGTGCCGATCTTCTGCATCGACACGATGGTGAAGACGGTGCCGAAGGCGTCGATCTCCTTTTCATAGACGTCGCGATGCGCCTCGACCGTGACGTCGCGGCCCGTAAGCCCCGTGCCGCCGGTCGAGATCACAACGTCGATTTCGGGGTTCGCCACCCAGGCCCGCAGCTGCGCCGCGATCTCGGCACGTTCGTCGCGCAGAATGCGGCGATCGGCGACGATGTGGCCCGCGCCTTCGATCCGGTCGACCAGCACCTGACCCGAGCGGTCCTCGTCGAGGCTGCGCGTGTCCGAGACCGTCAGGACGGCGATGCGGACGGGGATGAAATCCTTGCTTTCGTCGATGCGCGACATCAGCTGCGCTCCAATATGGCAAGCCGCAGGGCCAGGCCCGCGAAGATCGTGCCGGTGATATAGCCGAGGATGCGGCCCGCAAGGGGCGATCCGGTGAGAACGGCGCGCGCACGGCCCGCGAAGATGCCGACCGCGCCGTTCACGACAAACCCGCCGACACCCAGCACCGCGCCGAAGATCAGGAACTGTCCCAGCACGCTGCCCGCCTCGGGGCGGACGAATTGCGGGATGAAGGCCAGCACGAAGAGGATCACCTTGGGATTGGTGAGGTTCACCATCATCCCTTCGCGGAAGGCCCGGCGCGCGGCGCGCGGCAGCGTCTCGGGCGGCTCGAACCCGTGGCGGAACGCGCCCCAGGCGAGCCACAGAAGATACCCCACCCCCAGCCAGCGGATGAGGTCAAAGGCCCAGGGTGCGGCAGCGACCGCGGCGCCAAGGCCAAGGCCCGCGACGGTGACATGCACGATGCCCCCCGCCGCGACGCCCGCGCTCGCCGCCACCGCCGCGCGCGGCCCCGACCGCAGGCCCTGGCCCAGGCAGAACATCATGTCCGCCCCCGGCGTCAGGTTCAGCGCCAATGCCGCGGGGATGAAGGCGAGAAGGATCAGGGGGTCAACCATGGCCAAGCCGTGCCTTCACTTCGAGAAGATCGGCCCAGGCCTCGCGCTTGGCGCCGGGGTTGCGCAGGAGATAGGCGGGGTGCGTCATCGGCATGACCGGCCTGCCGAACCCTTCCGTCCAGGTGCCGCGCAGGCGCAAGATGCCCTGACGGTCCAGGATCGCCTGCGTCGCAACATTGCCCATCGCGACCAGGACATCCGGCGCGGCCAGCGCGATGTGGCGCTCGAGGAAGGGCTTCATCATCGCGATCTCTTCTACCGTCGGTGTGCGGTTCCCGGGCGGTTTCCAGGGAACCACGTTGGTGATGTAGGCACTTTCGGCCCGGCTGAGGCCGATCGCTGCCAGCATCCGGTCGAGCAGTTGCCCCGCGCGGCCGACGAAGGGGCGGCCCTCGATATCCTCGTCGCGGCCGGGCGCTTCGCCCACGATCATCACGCGCGCGCCGGGCACGCCGTCGGAAAAGACCAGCTGTCGCGCCCCGCGCTTCAGCTCGCAATGCTCATAGGCCTCCATCGCGGCGCGCAGGGCGGGCAGGTCGGCGGCCGCGGCGGCGGCGCGGCGTGCATCTCCCACGGGATCGGCGGGCGGGGCGTCCACGGGCACGGACGGCGGCGCGGCCTGCGCCGGGACTGCCCGCGCGGGAACGGGGGCCGCGTCGCCCAGCGCATAGCGGTCGACGGGCGCGTCGCAGATCGCCTCGTCCGCGCCGAGTTCGATCTGCCAGTCGAGCATCGCCAGCGCGGTATGGGCGTCGATCTGCGATTCCATGCGCCAGAACCTAGACCCGCAACGCGGCGGGGGAAATCCCCGGCGGTCAAGCCGCCTTGCCGGAACCCGGCCCGCTTCCTATAACGCCGGAACGCAACAAAGGCGCGGTCATGTCCTTTCCACACCGTCATCTTCTTGGAATAGAACCGCTGGCCCCGGCGCATATCACGGCGCTGCTGGATCTGGCCGAGACCTATGTCGATCTGAACCGGGGCGAAGACAAGCACGGCGTGGAACTCGCCGGCCTCACCCAGATCAACATGTTCTTCGAGGCCTCCACCCGCACGCAGGCCAGTTTCGAACTGGCGGGCAAGCGGCTGGGCGCGGATGTGATGAACATGGCGATGCAGACCTCGTCGGTGAAGAAGGGCGAGACGCTGATCGACACCGCGCTCACGCTCAACGCGATGCGACCCGATCTTCTGGTGGTGCGCCACCCGCAATCGGGCGCGGTCGACCTGCTCGCGCAGAAGGTGAACTGCGCGGTGCTGAACGCGGGCGACGGGCGGCATGAACACCCCACGCAGGCGCTGCTCGACGCGCTGACGATCCGGCGCGCGAAGGGGCGGCTGCACCGGCTGAACGTGGCGATCTGCGGGGATATAGCGCATTCCCGCGTGGCGCGGTCGAACATCCTGCTTCTGGGCAAGATGGAGAACCGGGTGCGGCTGATCGGCCCGCCGACGCTGATGCCTGCGGGGATCGCGGACTTCGGGGTCGAGGTCTATGACGACATGCGCGAGGGGCTGCGCGATGTCGACGTCGTCATGATGCTGCGGCTCCAGAAGGAACGGATGGACGGCGGTTTCATCCCGTCCGAGCGGGAATACTTCCACCGCTACGGGCTCGATGCCGAAAAGCTGGCACTGGCCAAACCCGACGCCATCGTGATGCACCCAGGCCCGATGAACCGCGGCGTGGAGATCGACGGCGAGATCGCCGACGACATCAACCGGAGCGTCATCCAGGAACAGGTGGAGATGGGCGTCGCCGTGCGCATGGCGGCGATGCATCTTCTGGCGCGCAACCTGCGGGCTGCGCGGGCCGAGGCGCGGGCGGGGGCGCAGGGATGACGGCAGAGCTGACCGTTCCCGATCACGAACGCGGGCGGCTGCATGTGCTGGCGGTGAACCTCGCCGAGGTGGACGTGCAGGCGCGTCACCCGGGCAAAGGACCGGACGCGGTCGAACCCGATGGCGGCCTTCTGGCGGATCTGACCGGGGCGGAAGGGCTCGACCCCGCCGGGGCCGAGCTGATCCGCATCGCCGATCTAGCAGGTCTGGGCCTGTCGGGGTATCTCACCGAAGGGCACGGGATCGAGGCCGCCGCCGTCGCCGCGCAGCGCGGGCGGCTCGACCGGATCGAGGGCTATGCGCTGATCCTGCGGTCGCAGGCCTTCGCAGGGCGGGGGCGGACGCTGCGCACCGCGGATCTGACCCCGATCGCGAGCTTCGAGCAGCCCGGCACGGACTGGAGCGCGGGCGCGCCCATCGACGCCGAAAGCGCGCGCCCTTTCACCGGGCCGGGCGGCAAGGCCGACGTCACCCCGACCCCGCGCGCCGCGCGCATCGGCAGCGCGGTGGTGGCGGCGGTCGTCCTCCTTGTGGCCGTGCTGATCTGGAGCCTTCTGGAATGATGCACGACATCGTCTTTCCCCCCGACCGCGCCACCTATATCCGCGCCCATGCCTGGATGGCGGCCATCGCCATGGCGGGCGCGATGGCGGTGCTTTGGATCATGGGCAACGCCCATGTCTGGACAGGGGCGGTGGCGGGTTTGGCTGCGATCGGGCTGCGCGGCTGGTATCTTGCCTCCGAGGAACTGGCGGTGGATTGGCGGATTTCCGACGGTGCGCTGACCGGTCCGGCCGAACGGCGCGTGGCGCTGGGCCAGATCGCGCAGGTGCGGGTGATGGCCAGCTATGTGCAGGTGATCACGACCGGCGGCGACAAGCACCTGATCCGGTATCAGGCCGACGCGAAGGCGACCGCCCGCGCCATCGAGACCGCACGCGAAAGGGCCGCGGGATGAGAACACTTCTGACCAATGCCCGCCTGATCGACCCCGAGGCACAGACCGACACGCCGGGCTGGCTGCGCATCGAAGCGGGCCGCATCCTTGCGATGGGCACGGGCGAGACCGCCGGCGGGGACGAAGAGGTGATCGAGTGCGCGGGCAAATGCCTTGCCCCCGGCATCGTCGATATCGGCGTGAAGGTCTGCGAGCCGGGCGAGCGGCACAAGGAAAGCTACCGTTCGGCCGGGCTGGCGGCGGCGGCGGGGGGTGTCACCACGATGGTCACCCGCCCCGACACCGCACCCGCCATCGACAGCCCCGAAGTGCTGGAATTCGTCACCCGCCGCGCGCGCGAGGCCTCGCCCGTTCATGTGCTGCACATGGCGGCGCTGACCAAGGGGCGCGAAGGCCGCGAGATGACCGAGATCGGGTTTCTCATGGATGCAGGCGCCGTCGCCTTCACCGATTGCGACCGGGTGGTGGGTGACACCAAGGTGTTTTCGCGCGCACTGAGCTATGCGCGCTCGCTCGGCGCGCTGGTGATCGCCCATCCGCAGGAACCGGGCCTGTCGGCGGGGGCCAGCGCCACCAGCGGCAAGTTTGCGTCCTTGCGCGGGCTGCCCGCGGTGACGCCCATGGCCGAACGCATGGGGCTCGACCGTGACATCGCGCTCGTCGAGATGACGGGCGCGCGCTACCACGCCGACCAGATCACCACGGCGCGCGCGCTGCCGGCACTCGCCCGCGCCAAGGCGAACGGCTTCGACATCACCGCGGGCGTGTCGGTCCATCACCTGACCTTGAACGAGTTCGACGTCTCGGATTACCGCACCTTCTTCAAGGTGAAGCCGCCCCTGCGGACCGAGGATGACCGCATGGCGGTGGTGGGCGCGGTGCGCGAGGGGCTGATCGACGTCATTTCGTCGATGCACACCCCGCAGGACGAGGAATCAAAGCGCCTCCCCTTCGAGGAGGCCGCCGCCGGGGCGGTGGCGCTGGAAACGCTCCTGCCCGCGCTCATGCGGCTTTATCATGCCGAACAGCTGAGCCTGCCGGAAATCTTCCGCGCGGTCGCGCTCAACCCCGCGCGGCGGCTGGGGCGCGATTGCGGGCGGCTGTCGGCGGGGGCACCTGCGGATCTGGTTCTGTTCGATCCCGACGCGCCCTTCGTGCTCGACCGCGCGAAACTGCGGTCGAAGTCGAAGAACACCCCGTTTGACGGGGCGCGGATGCAGGGTAGGGTTCTGGCCACATGGGTGGATGGCCGCCCGGTCTATCGGAGAGAGTGATGCCGGAAATCGTGTCGCCGCAGGACACGCTCATGTTGTGGGCTGCGGTGGGGTATCTGTTGGGGTCGATCCCCTTTGGTCTGGTGCTGGCGCGGGTGCTGAACCTCGGCGATCTGCGGCAGATCGGGTCGGGCAATATCGGTGCGACGAACGTGCTGCGCACCGGCAACAAGGCGGCGGCGGCGGCAACGCTGATCCTTGACGGGGCCAAGGGCGCAGCGGCGGTGCTGCTGGCGCGGGCCTTCGCGTCGGATGACGCGGTGCAGGTGGCAGCGCTGGCCGCGTTTCTGGGGCACTGCTTTCCGGTCTGGCTGAGCTTCAAGGGCGGCAAGGGGGTGGCGACGTTTCTGGGCGTCTGGCTGGCCTATGCCTGGCCCGTGGGGCTTTTGTGCTGCGCGACATGGGCGGCGGCGGTGGCGCTGACGCGGGTGTCCTCGATCGGGGCGCTGATGGCGGCGTCGATGTCGACGATCTTCCTGTTCTATACCGGCAACGGGCAGTCGGTGGTGCTGGGCCTTGTGCTGACGCTGCTGGTCTTCCTGCGCCACGGGTCGAACATCGCGCGGATCAAGGCGGGGACCGAACCGAAGATCGGCCGCCGGTAGGGCCATTTTCGGACGCGGAAAACGGCCGGGATTTCGACGCGAAATCCCAGGCCCGGACGGAGAACCGCATCCCCACCGCAGGGTGCGTTTCCGCGTCGGAAACGCACCCGGAAAACGCGTCGTTTTCCGGGGCCGGTCAGTAGCTGTATTCGGCGTAGATGCGGCTCAGATCGCCCTGCCAGTCGCCGTGATAATGGTCGAGCAGTTCGTCCGCCGGGGCCTTGCCGCTCTCGACGCTCTCCTGCAGGGCGGCAAGGAAATGCGTCTCGTCCGGCACCAGCCCGCCTGCCCCGGGCCGCGCGCGGGCCTTCAGCCCGGCATGGGCAATCGCCACCGCCTCGCGCGCGAGGTCATGGATCGCCACGTCGCCCACCCGGCCTGCAAGACCATCGACGCTGGCCGCGATGCGCAGGCCTTCGCGGGTCTCGGCATCGAGGCCCTTCACCAGGTCCCATGCGGCATCGAGCGCGCTCTGGTCATAGACCAGCCCCACCCAGAAGGCCGGCAGCGCGCAAAGCCGCCGCCACGGCCCGCCGTCGGCACCGCGCATCTCGATGTATTTCTTCACGCGGGCTTCGGGGAAGACGGTGGTCAGGTGATCGGCCCAGTCCGACAGCGTCGGCGTCTCGCCCGGCAGGGCGGGCAGTTCACCGTTGAGGAAATCGCGGAAGGACTGGCCCAGCGCGTTGATGTAACGCCCGTCGCGGTAGACGAAATACATCGGCACATCGAGCGCGTATTGCACCCAGGCCTCGAACCCGAAGCCTTCGTCGAAGACGAAGGGCAGCATACCCGTGCGCGACTCATCCAGATGCCGCCAGACCCAGCCGCGCCAGGACTTGTGGCCGTTGGGCTTGCCCTCGAAGAAGGGCGAATTGCCGAAAAGCGCGTTCGCCACCGGCTGCAGCGCCAGCGCCACGCGCATCTTCTGCACCATGTCGGCCTCGGACGAGAAGTCGAGGTTCACCTGCACCGTGCAGGTGCGCCGCATCATGACCTTCCCGGCCGTGCCCACCTTGTCCATGTAGGCATCCATCAGCTTGTAACGGCCCTTGGGCATGAGGGGCATTTCCTCATGCGACCAGACGGGTGCCGCGCCCAGCCCGATGAAGCCCGCGCCGATGCGGTCGGCGATGTCCTTCACCTCGCGCAGGTGGTCGTTCACCTCGTCGCAGGTCTGGTGGATCGTCTCGAGCGGCGCGCCCGAAAGTTCGAGCTGCCCGCCCGGTTCGAGGCTGATATTCGCCCCCTCCTTGGTCAGGCCGATGAGGTTGGCACCTTCCTTGACCGGGGCCCATCCATGGGCGTCGCGCAGCCCTTCGAGAATCGCGCGGATCGACCGCGGCCCGTCATAGGGCAGCGGCTTCAGCGTATCCTTGCAGTAGCCGAATTTCTCGTGCTCGGTCCCGATGCGCCAGTCTTCCTTCGGCTTGCAGCCCGAGGCGATGTATTCCGCAAGCTGTTCGTGCCGTTCGATCGGGCCGCCGCCGGACTGGGGGATCGACATGGGTTAGGCCTCCGGGGCTGACTGGGTCGGCGCAAGTCCTGCGGCGAAACGGCAGGGGTGTCAATGCAGGGGCAGAGGTGTCGGCACCGTGCCCTCGCGCTGCCAGATCACGGTCCTGCCCCCGTGCGGGCGGCGCAATTCGCCGATCATCCGTTCGGTGCGCAGCCCGGGCAGGGCCGCGAAGGCGTCAAAGAGCGTCTCGGCCCCTTCGGCAGTCACGGGAATGTGCAGGGGTTCGCCCCCGGCCCGGTCGATCACCCAATGCGCGGGCAGGCCGGCCGACTCAAGGCTGAGGCGCAGCACATCGTCGAGCGCCACGACACCGCCGGTCAGCGGGCCGAAATAGGCGATCTGCCCTTCATCGACCGACACGATGCCCGGACCACCCGACCCGATGCGGAAGCGTGCCCGCTGCACGCCCACGACGGCCAGCGCCACCGCCGCCAGAAGGCACGCCGCGCCCAGCCCCACGACCAGCCCGCGCGAGGTCAGCCAGTAAAGCCCGAGCGCGGCCAGCGCGCCTGCCGCCAGCACCTCGCGCAGGCGCCACAGGGCGGCGCGCGCCTCGGGTCGCACGAAGCTCATCCCCAATCCCCCAGCGCCTGCTGCCAGAGCGTCATCGCCGCCACGGCGGCCGTGTCCGCGCGCAGGATGCGGGGGCCAAGGCTTATCACATGCACGAAGGGCAGCGCGTGAAGCCGCGCGCGCTCGGCCTGCGAAAAGCCCCCCTCGGGGCCGATCAGAATGGCCGAGGGGCCGCGCGGCGCATCGCCAAGGGCGCGGGCGGCGCCTGCCTCTGCCTCGTCGCAGAGCATCAGGCGGCGGTCTTCGGGCCAGTCCTTGAGAAGCGCGGAGAGCGATGTCAGGTCCGCCACCTCCGGCACGAAGGTGCCGCCGCATTGTTCCGCCGCCTCGACCGCATGGGCCTGCAGACGGTCCTGGCGGATACGCTCG
Organism: uncultured Aestuariivita sp.; assembly: GCA_964573835.1. Classification (GTDB taxonomy): domain Bacteria; phylum Pseudomonadota; class Alphaproteobacteria; order Rhodobacterales; family Rhodobacteraceae; genus JAGYKE01. The sequence goes on from CAZNMV010000002.1 coordinate 22,114, forward strand.
GAATTGGTGAAGTCGGTCTGCACCGGCAGGATGCGGCGCGCGCCCATCTCGGCCGCCTTTTCCACGATGAAATCGGTGCGCGCCTTCTTGATCGGCGCGAAAAGCAGCCAGAGGTCGGGCGGCATCTGCAAGGGCCGCGACTGCGACAGGCAGGTCAGCTCGCCGCCGCGCTTGCCGGCCTGCGCCACCCCGGCCTGCCATTCCCCGTCGCGCCCGTTGAAGAGCGCCACCCGGTCCCCCGGACCCAGCCGCATCACCGAAAAGAGATAATGCGCGCGGTCGCGGTCCAGAGGAACCGTTTGCCCCTGCCCCAGAGGCTGATCTACATAAAGCCGGATTTTCGCAGTCATGGGTCCCTAGATATGCAAGGCGACGCGCAGACGCCAGCCGGTCAGGTGGCCGATGCCCCGAAGGACAACTGGGTCGACCGCTGGGCACCGTCCGCGACCCGCCCCTATCTGCGGCTGAGCCGGGCAGACCGGCCCATCGGCACCTGGCTTTTGCTGATCCCCTGCTGGTGGGGGCTGGCGCTTGCCATGTTGCACACGGGGCAGGCGGGATGGGGCGATGCGTGGATCGCGCTCGGCTGCGGGATCGGGGCGTTCCTGATGCGGGGGGCGGGCTGCACCTGGAACGACATCACCGATCGCGATTTCGACGGGCAGGTGGCGCGCACGCGGTCGCGGCCGATCCCGTCGGGGCAGGTCAGCGTGAAGGGTGCGGCGGTCTGGATGTGCGCGCAGGCGCTGGTGGCCTTCGGCATCCTGCTGACCTTCCACCCCACCGCGATCGCGCTGGGGATCGGATCGCTTGCGCTGGTCGCGGTCTATCCCTTCGCCAAGCGCTTCACCTGGTGGCCGCAGGTCTTTCTGGGCTTCGCCTTCAACTGGGGCGCGCTTCTGGCCTGGGCGGCGCATACCGGATCGCTGCACCCGGCTGCGGGCCTTCTGTGGCTGGCGGGCATCGCCTGGACGCTCTTCTACGACACGATCTATGCCCATCAGGACGCAGAGGACGACGCGCTGATCGGGGTGAAATCGACCGCGCGGCTGTTCGGCACAGCCTCGCCCCTGTGGCTGCGCCGGTTCCTTGTCGCCACCGTCACGCTGATGGCGCTGGCGGTGATCGCAGCGCTGGTGCCGCAGGGGACGAACCCGCTGGTGCTGATCGTGGCACTTTGCGGGCCTTGGGCGCTGGGCTGGCACCTCGCGTGGCAGCTGCGCCGCTTCGACGCCGAGAACGGCCCGCTCCTTCTGCGGCTGTTCCGGTCGAACCGGGATGCGGGGCTGATCGCGCTGGCGGCGTTCTGCGCGGCGATCCCGATCTGATTGCGCCCCGGTCGGTGAGCGCGTAACAACAGTCGCGAAGCCCCTGCAAGGACACCTCACCTCTTGCCGATGCGCCTGTCTCACATCCTGATCATCGCAGGCGTCTTCACCGCCGCCGCGATCCTGAGTCTGGTGGCGGCAAGCCTTTCGGCCCGCGTGATCGAGGACAGTTCCGAAATCGCCGTGCGCCGGGTGCTGGACGAGGGGCAACTAGGCTGGGCCGAAGTGCAGGCCAACGGCCTGACCGTCGCGCTGAGCGGCACTGCCCCTTCGGAGGCGGCGCGGTTCCGCGCCGTGTCGACCGCGGGCACGGTGGTGGACGCGGCGCGGGTCATCGACGAGATGAACGTCGCCGCAACCGACGCGATCCGCCCGCCGCGCTTTTCCGCCGAAATCCTGCGCAATGACGGGGGTATCACGATCATCGGGCTGATCCCGGCCACCAGCGACCGCGCAGCGCTGGTCGAGCGCCTGACCGGCATTGCCGGGGCAACGGGCATGACCGACCTGCTTGAGACGGCGGATTACCCAGTGCCCGAGGGCTGGGAAGATGCTCTGGCCTTTTCGGTCACCGCGCTCGACGCGCTGCCGCGGTCGAAAGTGTCGGTCGATGCGGGCCAGATCACCATCACGGCCATCGCCGACAGCACCGAGGAGAAGGCCGCTCTCGAAGCCGACCTGCGCCGCCGGGTGCCGCCGAGCCTGTCGATGACGCTCGACATCGCGGCGCCGCGGCCGGTGATCACGCCCTTCACGCTGCGCTTCGTGCTGGACGCCGAGGGCGCGCGCTTCGATTCCTGTTCGGCCCAGGACGACGCCGCGCGCGAGCGCATCCTTGGCGCGGCGCGCCTGGCAGGTCTGTCGAATGGCGGGCGCTGCGTGGTGGGGATGGGCGTGCCGTCGCCCCGCTGGGCCGCAGCGGCGGAAGAGGCCATCTCGGCAGTCGCCGCGCTGGGCGGCGGGTCGGTCACGTTTTCGGATGCCGACGTAACGCTGGTGGCGCAGGAGGGAACCGATCCGGGCCTCTTCGACCGGGTGGTGGGCGAATTGCAGACCGCGCTTCCCGAGGTCTTCGCGCTGCACGCGGTGCTCCCCCAGCCGGTCGACGCCGCGAGCGGGCCGCCGGTATTCACCGCGACGCTGAGCCCCGAAGGGCAGGTCCAGCTGCGTGGGCGGCTGGCCGACGAAACCATGCGCCAGCTTGCCGACAGCTATGCCAAGGCGCGCTTCGGGTCGGACCAGGTCTATACCGCTGCGCGGCTGGTGGATGGCCTGCCGCCCGACTGGACCGTGCGGATTCTGGCGGGGATCGAGGCGCTGAGCATGCTCGAGAACGGTCTGGTCACCGTCAGCCCCGACAATATCCGCGTGCAGGGTCTGACCTTCGCCGAGGACACCCGCGCGGCAGTCGCGCAGCTTCTGTCGGAACAGCTGGGCGGGGCCGAGACCTTCGAGATCGAGATCGCCTATCGCGCGCCGCCGAAGGTCGAACCCGACACGCCCACGCCCGAGGCTTGCGAGACGGGCCTCGCCGCGATTCTGGCGGAGGGCAAGATCACCTTCGAGCCGGGATCGGCCCGGATCGCGGCGACGTCGCTGGATACCGTCAACGCGATTGCCGAACTGCTGCGCGACTGCGGCGATCTGCGGCTGGAAATCCAGGGCCATACCGACAGCCAGGGCCGGGAAGAGATGAACCAGCAGCTGAGTCAGGCGCGCGCCGAATCGGTTCTGGCGGATTTGCGGGCGCGGCGTATCCTGACGGCGAACTTCACCGCGGTGGGCTATGGCGAAAGCCGCCCCATCGCCGACAACGGGACCGAGGAAGGCCGCGAGGCGAACCGCCGGATCGAATTCAAGCTGATCCCGGCGGACGCGGAAGCGCCCGAGGCGGATGCGCAGACCCCCGCCGAGGCCACGGAAGAACAGGACCCCGCGAATGAATAGATCCGAATTCATCGTCACCACCGCGATCATCCTGTTCGTGGCCTTCGCGCTGGGCTGGTTCGCCAACTGGCTGGTGCACCGGTTCACCCGTGTGGCGGCGGGCGACGTGGGCGAACTGGAGCGGATGAGCCAGGAACTGCACGAGGCGGAAGAGACCCGAGATCAGGCGATCACCTACCTGCAGCAGCGCGAGGCCGAGCTGACCAACCAGCTGAGCCAGTCCGAGGCGGAACTGACGGCCGCCATGGAGGGCCTGCGCGACGCACGGCGCGAGGCCGAGGAAATGCGTATCTATATCGAGCGCATCCGGCAGCATCAGGGCTGACAGGGGGCATCGTCCATTGTCCTCGGACCAATGGCGGACACTGGACAATCCCCTCGCGCCTTGCGGCGCTACCAGCGGGTCAGGGCGTCTTCGTCTTCGTCCTTCGCGGCGACCCAATCCGCCTGATCGGCGCGGTGTTCCTTCTTCCAGAAGGGCGCGCGGGACTTGAGGTAATCCATCAGGAATTCCGCCGCCTCAAAAGCGTCGCGGCGATGCGGCGCGGCGGTGGCGACCATCATGATCGGCGCGCCCGGAGCGAGGCGGCCGAAGCGGTGGATCACCAATACGTCGCCGAGGGACCAGCGCGCGCATGCCTGCGCGGCGATGTCGGTCAGGGCGGCTTCGGTCATGCCGGGGTAATGTTCGATCTCCATCGCCTGCAGATCGCCTGCATCCGTGTCGCGCACGACGCCGGTGAAGGTGACGATCGCGCCCATGTCGCGGCGGCCCGCGGCGAAGGCGGCGGCCTCGGCGCCGAAGTCGAAGGGGGTGTCCTGCACGACGATGCGCACCGCGGTCAGCCCCCCGTCATCGGCGGGAAGAAGGCGACCTCGCGCGCGTCCTTGAGCGACGCGTCGAAGCCGGTCAGCTTCTGGTCGACGGCGACGCGCAAGCCTGAGAGATCGGCGAAGGCGGCGGCATAGCGGTCTTCGCGTGCGCAGAGTTCCGCGACGAGATCGGCGACGGTTTCGGCCTGCGTCTCGACGCGTTCCTTCGGCAGGCCGATGCGTTCGCGGACCCAGGCGAAATAGAGAACGTCCATCAGGCCCCCTCTCTCAGATGCGGCGCGGCCTTGCGCAGGTAGTCGAAGCCGGTCACCAGCGTCAGCGCGGCGGCGATCCAGAGCAGGATGAGGCCGATCCATCCAGCCCAGACCATGCCTTCGAACTTCCAGCGCAGGCCCTGCAGGTCAGGCAATTCGCCTGCCATGATCGCGTCGACCATGGCCTGATCCATGCCATAGGCCGCCATGCCGAGATAATGTTCGAAGATGCCCTGCAGGAAAAGCACCGCGATCGCCACCATCTGGGCGGTGGTCTTCCACTTGGCCAGGTTCGTGACTTTGAGCGTTCCGGCGACGTCGCCGAGGAATTCGCGCAGGCCCGAAACGAAGACCTCGCGGAAGAGGATGAAGGTGGCGGGCAGCACAAGCCAGGCCGTCCAGTTATGGTTGGAATAGCCCACGACGACCATGAGCGCGATGACCACCATCGCCTTGTCGGCGATCGGGTCAAGCATGGCGCCGATCTTGGTTTCCTGCTTCCAGGCGCGGGCGAGGTAGCCATCGAACCAGTCGGTGATCGCGGCCCCCAGAAAGAGGATCAGCGCGAACCAGTCGGCATAGGGCCGGTCGAAATAGAGAAACATCACCGCCACGGCCGGGGCGGCCAGCAGGCGCAGCAGCGTCAGGATATTCGGCAGCGTCCAGTGCATGGGCGTTTCATATCGCGCGCGGGCGGCGGGGGGAAGGGATGGCAGTGTCAGCCGCGGTCCTGGAAGAAGTCGTAGATCTTCTGGGCCATCGCTTCGGACACTCCGTCGACCGCCCTCAGATCGGCAAGGTTCGCGCGGCTCACCGCCTTGGCGCTGCCGAAATGCGCGAGCAGCGCGCGCTTGCGCGCCGCGCCGACGCCGGGGATGTCGTCGAGCGGTGTGGCGCCCACGGCCTTGGCGCGTTTGGCGCGGTGCGCGCCGATGGCGAAACGGTGCGCTTCGTCCCGCAGGCGCTGGACGAAGTAGAGCACCGGATCGTTGTGGCGCAGCGCGAAGGGGCGCGCGCCGGGGCGGTGGAATTCCTCTTTCCCTGCATCGCGGTCGATGCCCTTGGCCACGCCCACGACGGGGATGTCGTCGACCCCGTGTTCCGCCATGATCTGCGCCACCGCACCCACCTGCCCTGCCCCGCCATCGATCAGCAGAAGGTCGGGCCAGTGGCCGCCGTCGCGGTCGGGGTCGTCTTTCAGCAGGCGCGCGAAGCGGCGCGACAGCACCTCTTTCATCATGCCGAAATCGTCGCCCGGGGTCAGGTCGTCGCCGCGGATGTTGAACTTGCGGTACTGGCTTTTGACGAAGCCTTCGGGCCCCGCCACGATCATCGCGCCGACCGCGTCGGTGCCCTGAATATGGCTGTTGTCATAGACCTCGATCCGCCGCGGGGGCGCGTCGAGGGCGAAAGCCTCGGCCAGACCGTCAAGCAGCCTGCCCTGCGTCGCCGTTTCGGCCATGCGGCGGGCGAGGCTTTCGCGGGCATTGCGCAATGCCCCTTCGATGAGTTCGGCCTTCTCCCCCCGCTGCGGCACAAGGATTTCGACGCGGCGCCCAAGCTTCGAGGACAGCGCGTCGGTCATCAGGTCGGCATCTTCGATCCCGTGGCTGAGGATCAGTTGCCTCGGTGGTTCCTTGTTGTCGTAGAACTGGCCGAGGAAGGCCTGCAGCACCTCGCCTTCGTCGATATCGGCGCCGACGCGGGGGTAGAAATCGCGGTTGCCCCAGTTCTGGCCTGACCGGATGAAGAAGACCTGCACGCAGGCCTGCCCCTGTTCGAGGTGGAGCGCGATCACATCGGCCTCGGTCACGCCGCGGGGATTGATGCCCTGGGCGCTCTGGACTTGCGTCAGCGCGCGGATGCGGTCGCGCAGCGCCGCGGCGCGTTCGAACTCCATCGCGTCGGAGGCGGCCTGCATCTGGGCGGCGAGATCCTCCTGCACCTTGGTGGACCGGCCCGAGAGGAAGCGTTCGGCATCGGCCACGCTGGCGGCGTAATCGGGGCCCGAGATCAGTCCGACGCAAGGACCCGAGCAGCGCTTGATCTGGTAAAGCAGGCAGGGCCGGGTGCGGCTGTCGAACATCGGGTCCGAACAGTTGCGCAAGAGAAAGACCCTCTGAAGCTGGTTCAGCGTGCGGTTCACCGCGCCGGCGCTGGCGAAGGGGCCGAAATAGGCGCCCTTGTCGGTCTTGGCGCCGCGATGCTTGCGGATCTGCGGAAACGGGTGGTCCTTGGCGACCAGGATGTTGGGAAAGCTTTTGTCGTCGCGCAGGAGCACGTTGTACTTGGGCTTGAGCTGCTTGATGAGGTTCTGTTCGAGAAGCAGCGCTTCGGTTTCGGTGCGCGTCGTCAGGAACATCATCGAGGCGGTTTCGCGGATCATCCGCGCGATGCGGGGGCTGTGGCCCGCGGGGCGGGCATAATTCGACACCCGCGCGCGCAGGTTGCGCGCCTTTCCGACATAAAGCACGCGCGACTGCGCATCGAGCATCCGGTAGACGCCGGGCGCGCCGCTCAGCGTCTTCAGATAGGCCTGGATCCGATCATGCCCGGTCAGGTCCGGAGAAGTGTCAACCGCGTCGTCATCAGTCATCTGACGGACATATGATTCCTGCGATACGGCTGCAATCTGGTGCGTCGAAAGGCAAGGCCAATCCTGTACACGATTTCTGTGGATAAGTCTGCCGATATGTTTTGTTCACCTCGGAAAATTCCTTGTGTTATGGGGGGTTCTTTGATCTGCCTAAATTTTAGGCATCAAAATAAGTATTTGATAACAAACGATATTTTCTTTTCCCCAAGACAAGAGACTGAATTCCTTAAGATTTTTGTAACGGCTCTGTGACGAAACAGCGCGCGGTGCAAAACTTTCGAGGAAGGCAACCTGCGAAAGGGTGTCAGGCCTACTCGACACCCTGAATGTCAGGGGTATTCCAGGCAAGGTGCTGGCCCCCGTCGACGCACAGAATCTGGCCCGTGACCGCCCGCGCGTCGAGGAAATATCCCAGCGCCGCGCAGATGCCGTCGGGATCGGCGCCACGCTGCAGGATGGTCGCGCCGCGCTGCGCGGCGAAATGCGCTTGCGTCTGGCGCGCGCCCTGCATCGTGGGTCCGGGGCCGATGGCGTTGACCCGGATCGCGGGTGCCAGCGCCTGCGCGGTCGTGCGCGTCATCGCCCAGAGACCCATCTTGGCGATGGTGTAGGACATGAATTCCGGCGTCAGCTTCAGCACCCGCTGGTCGATCATGTTTATGATGAGACCCACCGCCTGGGGTTCGCCGTTCTCGTCCGCCATGGGCGCAAGCCCCTGCGCCGCCATGGCCTGCGTCAGCACGAAGGGGGCGCGCAGGTTGCTCTCCAGGTGGCGGTCCCAGCTTGTCCGCGTGGCGCTGGCGACGTTGTCGTATTCGAAGATCGAGGCGTTGTTGATCAGACAGGTGATCGGGCCGCGCAGCGCCTCGGCCGCGCGCGGCAGAAGCAGCGCGACCTGCGCTTCGTCCAGAAGATCGGCCTGCAGCGTCACGGCGCGCACGCCGCGCAGGCGGCAGGCGGCGGCGACTTCTTCCGCGTCCTCGGCAGAGGTGGCGTAATGCACCGCCACGTCATATCCGCGCCCGGCCAGATAAAGCGCCATGGCCCGTCCAAGACGCTTGCCCGCGCCGGTTACCAATGCCTTTGTCATCTCGGCTCCCTTGCCCCTGTCAGGTCAGCAACACAGCAAGGTAGAGCCCGTAGAGCGCGGTCAAGGCGATCCCCCAGATCCGGGTGATGTCGCGCCCGAAGAACACGAAGGGCACGATGAGGATCGACGCGCCCAGCATCACCCAGAGATCAAAGCGCAGGAATTCCGGGTCGACGGGGATCGGGCCCACAAGGCTCGCGATGCCGATGATGGCGAGCAGGTTGAACATGTTCGACCCGATCACGTTGCCCAGCGCCACATCGGCCTGCCGCCTGAGCGCGGCCATGACGGTGGTCGCCAGTTCGGGCAGCGAGGTGCCCACCGCGACCAGCGTGAGGCCGATCACCGTATCGCTGATGCCGTAGGTCCTGGCGATGATCGTGGCGTTGTCGACAAGGATGTCGGCACCCAGCGGCAGGCCCACAAGGCCGAGGATCAGGTAGAGAAAGACCCGCCAATAGGGCATGTCGGGATCGGCGCCTTCGGGTTCCTCTTCATCCTCTTCGCCCTCGGCGGCCGCGGCCCCCGCCCGGCGATGCGCCTGCGCGTCACGGAACGCATCAGCCAACAGAAGCGCAAGACCCGTCAGCAGGATCAGGCCGGACCAGAAGGTGAAGGTGCCGATGAAGGCCAGCGCGATGAAGAGAACCGACGCGGCCAGCATGAAGAGATAGGTGCGCCGCGTGTTGAACTGGCTTGTATAGAGCGTCGCGAGGATCGCCGGAATGCCGAGAACCAGAAGGATGTTCGCGGTGTTCGACCCCACCACGTTGCCGAGCGCGATGCCCGGCGCATTATCGAGCACCGCCTTGATGGAAATGAGAAGCTCGGGCGCCGAGGTGCCGAAGGCCACGATGGTCAGGCTGACGATCAGCGCGGGAACGCCCAGCCGCAGCGACAGGTTCACCGCACCGCGCACCAGCGCGTCGCCCGCAAGCAACAGGATCACCAGACCCAGTGCCGACATCAGCCAGGGCATCATGCGTCACGTCCCTTCGATCCGCAGGGGCAGGGCCCCTTGCCTATGCGATGGCGCCCGCAGGCAGGGCATTTGGCTTTGCGCCCCAGGCCTATGCGCGGAAGCCGCAGCCGTCCGAACATGGCCAGCACCGCCATGAAAACAAGGAACAGAGAGACGATCTTCAGGATCACGTCAGAGGCCGTAGCGCGCGTAGGACGCGCGTTCCTCGATCGCCGCAAGCGCGTCCTGCGCCATGTCGGCACCGATCCGGCGCAGGAAGGGCTTCTTCAGGCCGTAGCGGCGGAAGCTGACCTTGTCGCCGAACACCTCCTGCATCTTCGGTTTCAGATGCCCGATCCCGTCGATCAGGCCCAGCTCATGCGCCCGGCCCGCCAGCCAGAAATCCCCGTTGAACAGCGTCGCGTCGCTGCCGTTCAGGCGTGTGCCGCGCCCCGCCTTCACCTGGTCGATGAAGGTCTGGTGCATCTGGTCGAGCAGGTCGCGCAGCCGCGCGACATCCTGATCCTTGAGCGGCAGGAACGGATCCATGAAGGACTTGTGCGTGCCTGCGGTGTGCACGCGCCGTTCGACGCCCTGCCGCGCAAGCAGATCGCTCGCCCCGAAGGACGCCGAGATCACCCCGATCGAGCCCACGATCGACGCGGGATCGGCCCAGATTTCATCCGCCGCCGAGGCAAGCCAGTAGCCGCCCGAGGCCGCGACATCCTCGACGAAGGCATAGACCTTGATGCCGCGCTTGTCCGCAAGCCGCCGGATGCGCCCTCCGATGAGCGAGGATTGCACCGGCGATCCACCCGGCGAATTGATTTCGATCGCGACGGCGTCGGGCTTGCCCTTGTGGAAGGCAGCCTCAAGCACCGGCCCGATGCTCTGATCGCTGAGCGACAGCGGTCCGCCCGCGCCGATGGCCCCCGTCATCCGGACGACGGCGACGCGGGGCGAGGATTTGAGGAAGGGCAACCAGCGGGTCATGCAGGGCCATGTAGAATGCAGCCCCTGCCGAAACAAGACGCCCGGGTCAGAAGACCTGACCGCCCGATCCGTTCCGCGCGCGGCATCGGCAAATATGCCACGCCACAGGCCGGATGAGCGGGCTCAGCCGCGCCCGGTCAGCCGCTTGAACCAGCCGGACTTGGGCGCATCTTCGGCCGCCTCAGCCGCCGGTTCGGCCGGCCCTTCGAGACCTTCCTTCAGGCGGTCGAAGAACTGGTCGGCCATCTTCTTGGCGAAGCCGTCGATGATCCGGCTGCCGAGCTGCGCAAGCTTGCCGCCCACCTTCGCCTCGACATCATAGGAGAGCCGCGTGAGGCCCGGTTCGACCTCTTCCAGCGTCACCACCGCGCCACCCTTGGCAAAGCCTGCGGCACCGCCCTTGCCCTCCCCCGAGATGGTCAGGCGTTCGTTTTCGACGATTTCCGACATCTGGACAGCGCCCTTGAAGGTGGCCTTCACCGGGCCGACCTTCTGGGTCACGACGGCCTCGTAGCCGTCGGTCACATTGCCGGTCACGGTTTCGGCCCCGGAAATGCAGTCCTTCAGAACCTCGGGGTCGAGGATGGCAGCGAAGACCACGGCGCGGTCGGCGCGGATGTCTCGGGTGTCCTGCATCTTCATGGGCGGATCTCCTCTTCTCGTGTCCTTGGTAACGCCGCGCGGCGCTCAGGGGAAGGGCGTCAAAGCGTGCAAGGCCTCTGGCAGTCACCGCCCGATGGGATAGGGTCGGGCCATGCTGCGCATCTTGACCACCTTTCTGCTGATCCTGACCCTTGCCGCCTGCGCGGGCGGCGTCGCAAAGGAGCCCGGCCCTGCCCCGCGGGATGGGGCGCTGCTCTACGATGCGGCGATGGTGGCGCGCGCCGACCGGATCGTCGTTTTCGTGCCGGGGGCGCTGAATTCGGTCGCCATGTTCGCCCCCGCGGGCGGCTGGGTGGACGGCGGCTTTGCCCCGGTCTTCTACCGGTTTCCGGGGCTGGACGGGCTGCCGCTCGACCGGGTGCTCGAACCCGGTGCGGCGGCGGAAGAGATCGCCGCCTTCGCCCTGCGCCACCCGGACAAGGACGTGGCGCTGGTCGGCTATTCGTCGGGCGCGGCCATCGCCATTCTGGCCGCGGACCGCATCCGCGACGGGCGGCGCGTGCCAGTCGTCGCGATCTCGCCCGCGGTGGAGCGCGCGGGCGGCATGCCGACGATCCTGGCCGGGGCGGGCGACATCGTGCGGGCGGCGGCGCGGGCGGAGAGCAAGGACGTCTTTTCGATCTGGACGGAATACTGGCAGATCCTGCTGTACGGCCGCAACGCGCGCCCGCCGGAACCGGTGCGCACGGCGATCCGCGAGGGTGCGCGCGAATTGCGCGCCGAACGGCAGTTCCGCCCGCCGCTTGCGGGACTGGCGCGCAGCCATGCAGCCCGCCTGCGATACTGGGAACTGCCCCCGGATCTCGATCTGTCGCATGCCCCCGTGCGCATCTATGTGGGGGCAGAGGACCCTGTCTTTTCCACCGCCCAGACGCTCGCCTTCGCGCGCAAGCTGGGGCTGGAGGGTATTCACACCTATCCCGGCGACGGACACCTGCTGTACCTGACGCAGACCGATGTCTTCGTCACCGCGCAGGCCTTCGCGGAAGAGGTGCTGGAGGACTAGCGCCGCGCGGCGACGATGTCGGTCGCCCGGGCCACAGCTTCGTCGATGGAAAGATCGGTGGTGTCGATCACCACGGCGTCTTCGGCGGGTTTGAGCGGCGCGGCACTTCGGCTGCTGTCGCGGTCGTCGCGGGCGCGCACATCGGCGAGGACCTGCGCATAGTCCGCCGCGATCCCGCGGCCCAGCAAGTCGTCAAGCCGCCGTTGCGCGCGGACCTCGGCGCTCGCGGTGACGAACAGCTTCACGTCCGCCCCGGGGCAGATCACCGTGCCGATGTCGCGCCCGTCAAGCACCGCGCCGCCGGCCCGCGCGGCGAAGGCGCGCTGGAAATCGACAAGGGCCGCGCGCACTTCGGGGATGACGGCGACGCGGCTTGCGGCATCGGCGACTTCGGGCGTGCGCAGAGAGGGATCTTCCAGCACAGCAGGCTCGAGTTCGCGTGCCGCAGTCACCGGATCAGCCCCGTCCAGCACGGCACGCCCCACCGCGCGGTAAAGAAGCCCGGTGTCGAGATGGGCAAACCCGAAATGCCGGGCCACCGCGCGGCTGATCGTGCCTTTGCCGGCAGCGGCAGGCCCGTCTATGGCGACGGCAAAACTCACCCCGCCTCGATCCGCGCGCCAAGCCGCGCCATGAGCGGGCCGAAGATGGGGAAGGATGTCGTGATGGGCCCTGCATCATCGACCGAGACCGGCGCCTGCGCAGCCATCCCGAGGATGAGGAAGGACATCGCGATGCGGTGGTCGAGATGGGTGGCGCAGGTGCCCCCCCCCGGCACGCCGCCCGCGGCCCGGCCCGTCACGATCCACCAGTCTGGTCCGTCCTCGACCGCCACACCATTGGCGCGCAGCCCGTCCGCCATGGCGGCGATGCGGTCGCTTTCCTTCACGCGCAATTCCTTCACGCCGCGCATCACGGTCCGGCCTTCTGCATTGGCGGCGACGACCGACAGGATCGGGTATTCGTCGATCATGCTGGCGGCACGTTCGGGCGGCACCTCGATGCCGCGCATCGCAGGCGAATAACGCGCCCGCAGGTCGGCGACGGGCTCGCCGCCTTCCTCGCGCATGTTCTCGAAGGTGAGGTCGGCGCCCATCTCCTGCAAGGTGGTGAACAGCCCCGCGCGCGTGGGGTTGAGCCCGATCCCCGGCACCAGCACGTCCGACCCCGGCACGATCAGCGCCGCACAGACCGGGAAGGCGGCGGAAGACGGATCGCGCGGCACGGCGATGGCTTGGGCTTTCAGTTCGGGCTGGCCGGTGAGCGTGATGACGCGGCCCTCAATGGTATCCTCGACCGCGACCTCCGCCCCGAAACCCGCAAGCATCCGCTCAGTATGGTCGCGCGTCGCCTCGCGTTCGATGACCACGGTCTGCCCCGGCGCGTTGAGCCCCGCCAGCAGCACCGCCGATTTCACCTGCGCCGATGGCACCGGCACGGTGTAGCGCACGGGCACGGGATCGGCCGCGCCGACGATCGTCATGGGCAGCCGCCCGCCCGACCGGCCCACCGCGCGCGCCCCGAACAGCGCCAGCGGGTCGGTCACCCGCGCCATGGGCCGCTTGTTGAGGCTCGCGTCGCCGGTGAAGGTCGCCGTGACGGGCGTCGTCGCCATCGCCCCCATGATGAGGCGCACGCCGGTGCCGGAATTGCCGCAGTCGATCACGCCATCCGGTTCGGCGAAGCCACCGACGCCCACGCCATGGACCGACCATGCGCCCTGCCCATGCCGCGTCACCTCGGCCCCGAAGGCGCGCATCGCCTTGGCGGTGTCGAGCACGTCTTGGCCCTCGAGAAGCCCGGTGATCCGCGTCTCGCCCACCGAGAGCGCGCCAAGGATCAGCGCCCGGTGCGATATGGACTTGTCCCCCGGCACCTCGGCCAGACCCGTCAGGCCGGTCACGGGGTGCGAGATCATGGGCTGGGCTGCGCCGTGGGCGGACATGGGGGGCCTTTCGGATGTCTGATCACCGGCGATGTAGCCAATCGCCCCGGAACGGTCCAGCGCGATCAGACCGGCGCGCGGGCGAAGAGGTCGCGCACCAAGGCCGCGGTCTCAATCGGATGGGTGATGGGCAGCATGTGCCCCGCCCCCGGCACCACAACCGACCGCGCATCGGGCAGCCGCGCGGCCAGGCCCTCGTTCACCGGCGCGATCACGGTGTCGGTCGAGGCCCCGCGCAGCAGCTGCGCAGGCATGGTCACGCGGTCGAGTTGCCCCGGCGCCAGCAGCCCGGCACGGTCGTCATAGATCGCCGCGCGGCAGGCGGGCACCACGGGGATCGCCCGGATCATGGCAGCGCGCAGACCTGCGGGCATGTCGACCCAACTGGGCCCATCGCTCCAGAGCCGGTTGAAGCGGCGGGCGGCTTCTTCTGTCTCGCCCTGCGTCAACGCGTCGAAAAAGGGAACCGAACGCGCATCGTGATCGGCAAGGATGTCGGGCGCGTCCTGCGCCGCGACGGCGAAGAAGACCGGTTCGATCAGCGTCAGGCTGCGCACACGGTCGGGGTGTTCCACGGCGAGGCGCAGCGCGATCGTCGCGCCGAAGGAATGGCCGATCACGTCCATGGGCCGGGTCAGAAGACCAAGGGCCGCCTCGGTCCCCTGATCCTGATAATCGCCCAAACCTTCGTCCCAGTCGGCGCTGCGGCCGTGCGAGGGCATGTCGAAGACGTGGAATGTCGTGTCGGGAAGTGCAGCGGCAAGCCCCTTCCACGCACCGGAATGGGCCAGCGTGCAATGCACCGCCAGCACGTCGCGCGCACCCGAACCGATCGTCCCGGTATGGATATGCCCGGGTGCGGGAAGGTCCTTCATGCCTGTCAGCCTTTCATCAGTCCCAGATGCGCGTCGAGATCGTCGAGCCGGTCCTGACCCCAGAAACGTTCATCGTCACCGGTGATATAGAACGGTGCGCCGAACGCGCCACGCGACACCGCCTCTTCGAGGTTGGCGGCATAGGTCTCGGCCCCGAGCAACAGGCCCCGGTCGGCAAGGCCCGGATCGAAGCCCGCCTCGGACAGGCAGGCGCGCACGACCTCGTCCTGCGCGATATCGCGGTCATCGGCCCAGCAGGACCGGGTGTAGGCATGGACCAGATGCCCCAGATCGCCGCCGCCTGCCGCCTGCGCCGCGATGATGGCATAAGAGGACGGCGCGGGGTTCGTCGGCCAGTGGGCGGGCTTGAGGTTGAAGGCCATGCCCAGCTTGCGCGACTGGCGGCGCAGCTCCTGCGCGCGGTAGTCCATCCGCGACGGGTGGCGGTCCTTCGGCGCGACACCGCCGGTGCGCGCGAACAGCGCCAGCACGTCGACCGGCTTGTAGGCGATGGTCGCGCCGTGCCGCGCGGCGATCGCTTCCAGGCGCGTTCCGGCCAGATAAGTCCAGGGCGACACCGTCGCGAAAAAATAATCTATGTGCGCCATGCGACCCGCCATCTTTTTGCATCTGCAGAACTTTGCGCGACCGTAAGGCCGTGTTAAGCGGTGTCAACATCACGAATCTGTCACATTCTCAAGCTGCCAGCCCGGGATTCGCCACATGCCCCAGATCACCGAACCCAAGCTGATAGCCGGGAACGGCAACCGACCTCTGGCCCAGGCCATCGCGCGTCGGATGACGATGCACCGTGGCGTGCATACCGGGCTGGTCGATGCCCGGGTCGAACGTTTCAACGACGGCGAGATCTTCGTCGAGGTGTTCGAGAATGTCCGGGGCGAGGACATGTTCATCATCCAGCCCACGTCGAACCCGGCGAACGACAACCTGATGGAACTTCTCATCATGTGCGACGCGCTGCGCCGGTCCTCGGCCGGGCGCATCACCGCCGTGATCCCCTATTTCGGCTATGCACGGCAGGACCGCCGCACCAAGGCGCGCACCCCGATCACCGCCAAGCTGGTCGCCAACATGCTGGTCAGCGCCGGGATCGAGCGGGTGTTGACCATGGACCTGCACGCAGCGCAGATTCAGGGCTTCTTCGACATCCCCGTCGACAATCTCTATGCCTCGCCCATCTTCGCGCTGGATATCCGCACCCAGTTCAAGGACCGGATGGGCGATCTGATGGTGGTCTCGCCCGACGTGGGCGGCGTGGCGCGGGCGCGGGAACTGGCCAAGCGGATCAACGCGCCGCTCGCCATTGTGGACAAGCGGCGCGAAAAGCCGGGCGAAGTGGCCGAGATGACCGTGATCGGCGATGTCGTCGGCAAGACCTGCCTGATCGTGGACGACATGTGCGACACGGCCGGGACGCTGTGCAAGGCGGCCGAGGTGCTGATCGAGAACGGCGCGAAGGAAGTCCATTCCTATATCAGCCACGGCGTGATGAGCGGCCCGGCGGTGGAACGCGTCACCAAGTCGGTGATGAAGTCGCTGGTCATCACCGACACGATCCAGCCCACCGCCGCGGTCAAGTCGGCGCCCAACATCCGGGTGCTGCCCACCGCGCCGATCTTCGCGCAGGCGATCCTGAACATCTGGAATGGCACGTCCGTGTCTTCGCTCTTCGAGGCGGACACGCTGACGCCGATCTACGAGATGCTCTACGCCCCGGCGTGAGGGGTCAGTACAGGTCCCAGTCCATGTCGTCGTGCAATTCGCCGATCGCCATCCAGGCGGCGCGGATGCGTGCGACGCGGCTGTCTTCCCAGGTGCGGAAGACGATCTCGAACCCTGTCGCAGTGATGTCGCGCGCGGTCAGGTCGGCTCGCACCGACGGGCCGGTCGCCATGTCGAGCAGGCTCATCGACAGGTGAACGACAGGCGGCGCACGGAAGGCGGTCGCGAAGATCACGGGTACAACACGTTCGCGGGCGCCTTCACCCGTCCACATCTCGCCGTCGTCCTCGTAATCCGAGAACAGCATGAGATCGCCCTGATCGATCCCGATGAGGTGGCTCGCGATACGTTTCATTCCGCTGCGTGGTCTTGCCTGTTTTTCGCAGGCTACTGTGAATTTGCGGCAAGATGTAGGCAACAAAAAAGGGCGGCCCCCACGGGACCGCCCCTTGATGCGTATATGGGCCGGATCAGACGCCGACTGCGGCGCGCAGGGCTGCGAAATCGGCCAGAACCTTGTCGGCGGCATCCTTGTCGGCACCGGCCGCGCCATCGGCCGCAGCTTTCGCCTCGGCCACGAGCCTGTCCATCTGCGCGGCGGTCAGTTCGGCCACAGGCATGGCCTTTTCAGCCAGAACCGAGGTCGCCTGCCCCGAGATTTCGGCAAACCCGCCGGTCACGGCATAGGATTGCGCGCCGTCCGGTCCTTCGACCTTCAGGATGCCCGGGCGCAGCGTCGTGATCAGCGGCGCATGGTCCGGCATCGCGGTCAGATCACCCGCGGCCGCGGGGATCTGCACCGACGTCACCTTCAGGGACGCAAGCCGCCGTTCCGGGCTGACCAGGTCGAACTGCATCATGTCTGCCATCAGGCTTCCCCTTACGCCGCGGCTGCGGCCATGCGCTCGGCCTTGGCGATCACCTCGTCGATGCCGCCGACCATGTAGAAGGCCGCTTCGGGCAGGTGGTCGTATTCACCGGCGACAACCGCCTTGAACGACTTGATCGTGTCCTCGATCGGGACCTGCACACCGGGCGAACCGGTGAAGACCTGGGCCACGTCGAAGGGCTGCGACAGGAAGCGCTGGATCTTCCGGGCGCGGGCCACGGTCAGCTTGTCCTCTTCGCTCAGTTCGTCCATCCCGAGAATCGCGATGATGTCCTGCAGCGACTTGTAGCGCTGCAAGATCCCCTGCACGTCGCGGGCGACCTGGTAATGCTCCTCGCCCACCACCTGCGGATCGAGGATCCGCGAGGTCGAGTCGAGCGGGTCCACCGCCGGATAGATGCCCAGTTCCGATATCGCGCGCGACAGAACGGTCGTCGCGTCAAGGTGTGCGAAGGACGTTGCGGGCGCGGGGTCGGTGAGGTCGTCCGCGGGAACGTAGATCGCCTGCACCGAGGTGATCGAGCCTGCCTTGGTCGAGGTGATGCGTTCCTGCAGCGCACCCATGTCGGTGGCCAGCGTCGGCTGATAGCCCACCGCCGAAGGGATACGGCCAAGAAGTGCGGACACTTCCGAACCCGCCTGCGTGAAGCGGAAGATGTTGTCGACGAAGAACAGAACGTCCGTACCCG
>CAZNMV010000003.1:0-3538 GCA_964573835.1 uncultured Aestuariivita sp.
CCCGATATGCTCCACCCGGAGTGGGTCGCTGTGCTGATGGCTATCCGTTCCACGGAGTGGGCGTGTGCCGAAGATCTCGCACGTACATGGTCAGAGGGGGGCGAGAAATACACCGACGCCGGTTTCGACAAGGCTTGGGAAAGCACTGAGCCAGAGGGCGGGATAACCCTCGGCACTTTATTCCACATGGCGAAGGCGGCAGGGTGGGAGGACCCCCGGCGTGTGCGGCTTGCGTCGGTGCTTTCGATGGGTGTGGACGAGGTGCGCGACGTTCTAAACGGCAAGATTTTCGCCAACCATTGGCGTGGGCGGTTGATCCGCGTGGATCAGACCGGCGATGTGCTCAGGTTCGACCCGGTTGTGGGCTGGACCAAGGCTGGCGACTCGGCGAACGCAATCCGCAAGGCGGCACGCGAAACCATCGCGGAGATATCCGCGTTGGGTGCGGCCCTGCTCAAAGACGGCCAGACCGACAAGAGCCAGAAGGTCACGAAGCACGCAGCGGCCAGCAGCACCCTTCCGCGCATGGACGCCATGGCAGCCGTGGGGTGGACACATGAGGGCATGACGGTGTCGGCTGCCGACCTCGATGCTGAGCCAGACCTATTGGGTGTCCGGAACGGCGTGCTCGACCCGCGCAAGCGCGCCCTACGTGCGTTCTGTCCGGATGACGTCATCACCAAGCGGGCCGGCGTGGACTTCGATCCGGAGGCGGCAGCGCCGCAGTTCGAGGGGTTCTTGGCGCGTGTTCAGCCCGATGTTGCGGTGCGCCGGTTGCTACAGCAAATTGCCGGGCTGACCCTCTGGGGCAAGCCCGGCGAACAGCGTCTGTTTTTCTTCCACGGCGGTGGTGCGAACGGCAAGACCACCTTTGTTGAGGCGCTCATGTACGTACTTGGCGGGTACGGTGTGAGTATACAGGCCGAGGCGCTCATGCGGCAAGAGCGCTCCTCCCAAGGGCCAAGCGCCGATACTATGCGCCTGCAAGGGGCACGTGGTGCATTCGCCAGCGAGGTACGCGAGGGGCGGCTAGACGAAGAACGCGTCAAGCTCTGGACCGGCGGCGATGTGCTGACTGCGCGCCCGGTATATGGGAGGTCGTTCATCGACTTCGCACCGTCCCACACGTTCATCATGACAGGCAACCACCGGCCTGCCATCCACGACACCAGCGTGGGTATATGGCGCAGGGTCACCCTGATCGACTGGGGGGTCCAAGTCCCAGACCATGAGCAAGACGCGAGACTACCCGAGCGGTTGCGCCGCGAAGGCAGTGGCATTCTGAACTGGGCGCTCGATGGGTTGGCGGACTATTGGGCAAGCGGTCTCGCCGTGCCGCCGTCCGTGAAGGCCGCCACCGAGCAATACCGGACGGATGAAGACATCATCGGCCAGTTCATCAGCGAACGGTGCCGCTTAGGCGGTGACCTAAGTTGCCCGAGCGGTGACCTGTACGGCGAATACTCCGGGTGGGCAGCCGGGAATGGCATCAGGGCTGCCGCCAAAAATACCTTCACGCGTCGTCTGCGCGACCGGGGGCATGCATTGGTCAATTCTCGGCGTGATTATGCCGGAATCGCACCACGGCGCAAAACGCCACTGGTGAATTAGGAAAGTAAACAAGCTGCCCCGCGTTCGACCGGGGCAGCTACCCCTCGTGTTTAGTATTGCGCGGTTTGCGCGCTTTCAGAGCTAATCCCGCAACTTTCCATATAGCGATTCATATAGGCACTTTACGGAAAATGGACCCAAACTGAGCAAACTGCGCAGAACTATACAGCCGCTGCCCCCGTCGAAAGGAAACGAGACATGGAAAAGAAGAAACTGACCTTCATGCCCGATGGGAACAATACATATGCCGGTTTCGTCGGCGCTGACCTTGTAGCACTCGTCATTCCTTATGACCCTGAGGGCCTCATAAGCACGCCCAACTGGCAGTGGTGCGCGCGCAGCGAACATGACCCGTACAGACGCCTAGGATGGGCCTTCCCAGATAGAGACCGGTGCGCACAGCGTGAGGCTGAGCTTGAAGATGCCATGCGCCGTGCGGCACAGTACATTGGCCACGGATTTATCAGCCCCATGGACCTCTGCCCGGACGACTGCCCCGACTGCCCTCCGGTCGTCACCCTACCACCGGAGGAACGTGACAGATGAAACTATACATCGACCATCTGCGTGCTGAGCGTGAACGCGCCCGCGTCGAGTCCAATGAGGCCATCCGCGCCGCAGAGCGCAAGCGCCTGCGCGATAGTCGCATCCAGTGCGACACCCCTCTGACCGACCAGATCGAGGCTCTCATGCGCTCCCTGCCGCCCGCACAGCGCAACCGCCCGTGGACCATGGAGGAACTCGTGGCGCGGCTGCATGGCCGGTACAACGCCCGCCCCTGCGCAGGCAGCGTCGGTGTCGCACTGAGACGTTTAGGATGGACTCGAATCAGGGACTGGTCGCAGGATGGCGGGGGTAGAAGGGTTTGGCGATGGTAAGGAAAATTAAACAGACTTTTCTGGCTGTGGCTCTAACGTTTGGCACATTCGGTTTTGGAACAGCATTAAACGCACAATACAGCAACCAGTACTGGTACGCTTTTTTTGTTCCGCAAAGCGCTACTATAGCCCAGTATGTTGGACCATTTGAATCGAAAATGGACTGTGAGCAATGGTGGTATGCAAACCGCCACAATTGGCCATACAGTGATTTTTTAGGTTGCAAGAGGTAAAGCAGAACTTCAATCTTACCGCTTTCTTTAAAAAATCCCTCTTCGACGTCCTTATCTCAGTCCACGCAGGTCACCGACTATATAGTTAGCCGCGATGACAGGAACGCTCTGAACCAACGAGCCTGCATCATTGTTATTAATGTAATTGGACAAAAATGTTGATCTGACCTCCACATAAAGAGAACCGTCGATAATAGAGTGGTAAAAGGAGTAGAACGCAATCCCGTTTGAGTCTTCGCATACGATCTGGTTTTCCATAACCTCAACGAGCCCTATCATCTTAGTTTGAGCGACGTTGGCTATACTGCCCTCGCATACCGACTTGGCCGCTTCAACTTGCCCTCCTTGAAAGTGACCCATTGCACTACCACCTCGAGGCACAGTCTGTGGGTCAATTTCACCAATCGTGACACTTCCGTAATAGGTTCCATTGGAATTAAACCAATTAACACCCGCCCATCTTTCATGCTGACTTGATCCAGTATTTGGGCCCAAATCTGGCTCAAAAAACTCAACGTCACTAATTCCAAGACCCAACAATACCTTGAGGGCGAGCTCCATTTCATTTTTGAAGTACGGGCGACTTGAAAGATGATTTTGATTAGCCCCGCTTGGCGTATAGTTTTCATATTGCGCGGTGCAACGAAGGGCCTCTGATATAGCTAGTCGCGACCCTTTAAGGCTCAGACTCCATGACCCGAATGGCGTGCTTATATCCAGCCGGTTGTCCCGTTGCAGTCGTGACATCGCCTCTGTCATTGGCGGTATATAGTCAGTCACAAAACTCCTTCGGCCTCTGGGAACCGCGAGTGTTGG
>CAZNMV010000003.1:3548-31096 GCA_964573835.1 uncultured Aestuariivita sp.
GTGATAACGCCCCGCTCCGACGATAGTGTAAGTGGGAAAGCTTTCCCTTCCGGAACCGAATCAACAGGCACATCAAGACCAATCTGAATTTGACCGTTTGGGTATGTTGTTATCAACAGGAGAACGCCGTTGACGTATCGATTTGCGGCGGTGCAGCTATTTGTTAAGTTTTCAGGATTATGCTGTCCAAATACAACCCAGCTGCCGGAATACCGTTCGCTGCCGGGTATTGTCGCATAAGCGAAGGAGCATGTAAAAATTTGAATACAAATGGATAGCGAAAAAATATGGAGCAAATGTGTAAACAAGGACAGTTCTCCCCATGAAAAGACAGGCAGTTAAACGTAATCCAATACCTTTTTTCCGCGTCACGAGGTTCGGGAGTGGCTAGCTTTTTCGACATAGGCGGGGCCGCCCAAGTTGAAGCCTAAAGCCCGCCAGATCACGCCATAAGAGGCAGATTTTTCAGACGCTTATTAGGTTAATTCTTCAAGCCTGTACCGCTCCTGTGGTCGCTCACAGAATAGACCAGTGAAGCCACAAAGTCGACATACTTTACACCTCCCCCTGACCATCCTGTGCAGAGAGATCATACCCATACCAGTGGGGGCGGGGTCCATCCTCTGACCATGTGGTCGGGGGGTACCCCCTCGGGCTGCCCCAACGGACACTGCCCGCAAGCGCGTGCCTGATGAGTCACCATCGACCGGGCGTACTATATGAACGCCCCGAAGCACGTCTCGCGAGCGTGTCTGCAGTGCACCTCACCTCGGTTTTCAACCACCGTAACGGTGAGTCGGCTGGTGGGTAGGTAAGCCAACCCCGCGCGGGACTTGTGATGTAATAGCAATAACTTAGCTGAGATATTGGCGGACAGTGAGGGATTCGAACCCTCGAGACGGTTTCCCGCCTACACACTTTCCAGGCGTGCGCCTTCGACCACTCGGCCAACTGTCCGTGCGACCGTGTCTATAGAAAGGCCCCGCGCGATCCGCAAGGGACAATGGCATGCGGCCGCATCAGGCGAGGTACAGGTAGACCCGGCGGTTCTGGCGGCCTTTCTTCTCGATCTTGCCCAGCCGCAGCGCGCCGATCTCGGCCGTCCGGCGGACATGGGTGCCGCCGCAGGGCTGCAGGTCGATCTGTGCGGCGCCTTCCCCGATGCGCACCAGCCGCACCCTTCCCGCGCCGCGTGGCGGGGCGACGGACATGGTCTTGACCAGATCGGGCCGCGCGTCGAGTTCGGCGTCGGTGATCCACTCTTCGGTCACGGGCAGGTCACGCGCCACCAGATCGTTCAGCGCCGCCTCGAGCGCGTCGCGGTCTTCGGGCGGGGCCTCCATGTCGAAGTCGAGCCGCCCGCGATCGGCCGAGATCGCGCCGCCGGTGACCGGGCGGGGGATCACCACCGACAGAAGATGCAGTGCGGTGTGCACGCGCATGTGGCCCAAGCGCGGGGCCCAGTCGATGACCTGCGTCACCTCCGCCCCCTCGGGCGGCAGTGCCGCGCCCGTCTCGGGGACCAGAACGATTCCGCCCTCGCCCTTCACGGTGGTGGCGATGGGCGTGCGTCCGCCTGACCAGTCGAGATGCCCCGCATCCCCCGGCTGACCCCCGGACGTGGCATAGAAGAGGCTCTGATCGAGGAGGATGCCCCCCTCCTCTGTCAGGCGCAGGACCCGGCCCGGCGCGCTCTGACGGTAGGCGTCTTCAAGAAACAATGCGGCACTCATGCCTGGCCCTCCTCTCCGATCCGGCCTTCGCCTTCATGCGCGTCCCCATCCCCGTCCCCGGCATCCGGCGTCACCCGGGCCGGACCGCGCAGCGCCTCGGGGTTGCGGATCCAGATGTCGCGTTGCGCGAAGGGAATCTCGATCCCTTCCTCGACGAAGCGGCGCGCGATCTCGTGGTTCATGTCCGAGCGCACCGACAGCGACCAGTTCACGTCGCGCAGGATCGCGCGGATCTCGAAGTTGAGCGAATCCGCGCCGAACCCCTGGAAGACCACCGTGGGCGGCGGCACGGCCAGCACCATCGGGTGGCTCTCGGCCACCTCGCGCAGGATCGTCTCGACCTTGCGGGTATCGGTGCCATAGGCCACGCCCACCGGCACGATCACCCGGCCCACTGTGTTGCCGCGGGTGTAGTTCGTCACCGTCCCGCTGACGAGATCGGCATTGGGCACGATGACGTCGGTGCGGTCGAAGGTCTCGATCCGGGTCGAGCGGACCGAGATGTCGCGCACATAGCCCATGTTGCCGTTGACCTCGATCCAATCGCCTTCGGCGATGGGCCGTTCGATCAGCAGGATGATGCCGCTGACGAAGTTCGATACGATGTTCTGCAGCCCGAAGCCGATGCCGACCGACAGCGCGCCCGCGACGATGGCCAGACCCGACAGGTCGATCCCCGCCGCCGTGATCGCGATGATGCCGGCGAGGAAAATGCCCAGATACCCGGTTCCCGAGACGACCGCGTTCTGTCCGCCCGCGTCCAGGTTCGTCTTGGGCAGAAGTGACGTCTTGAGCGCGCTCTGGAACAGCCGCGTCACCGTGTAGCCCACCGCGAAGATGATCGCGAAGGTCATGAAGTTGGTGGGCGAGATGCGTGTGTTGCCGAAGGCGACGCCTTCGTTGAACACGGCCCAATACTCCAGCAGCTCGGCCGGCCGCGTGCCCCAGATGAGTGCGAGAGCCGGCACCGCCAGAAGGATCAGCACGAAGCCGATGAGAACGGGGATCAGCGCCTCGCGCGCGGTGTCGCCCTGCCCCGACAGCCAGCCATAGACGTCCGCGAAGAACCGCTGCAGCACGACGAGAAGCCCCAGCAGCGCCAGCGTCATGATCGCGGGATAAATCGCCGCGGTGGCCAGCGCCATGTAGCCAAACGCCCCCGCCACCGATGCCAGCACCGCGATCAGGACCGACGCCTGCCCCAGAAGCCCCAGGATGCGCCCATATCCGACCGCGGCCGCGGCCTGTTCACCCTCTGCGCCCATGGGACGGGGCGTCGCGTTCCGCTTCAGGATATGGCCAAGCCGGAACAGCACCGCCGCCGCGATGACCAGAATGGGAAACCCCGCCACCGCAGTCGTCACGTCCGAGGCATTGGCAATCTCGAACACCACCGCCAGGATGCCGCGCGCCACGAAAAGCGCGACCAGAAGCGTCCCGTACAGGCGCAACTCCGCGCGCTGCTCGGGCGGGAACCGGATCAGCGCATCCTCGTCCCGACGCGAGAAAAGCCGCTCGCACAGCCAGCGCAGCGCCAGCAGGACGAGGCCCCAGATGGGAATGTTCTCGATCAGAAGCTTGCCGCGCAGGCCGACCATTCCGGTCAGAATGATCGCCTCGGTCAGGCAGACCAGTCCCAGGACCGGAATCGCGATGCGGCCCAGCGACACCACGAAACTCCACACCCCGGTGCCGCGCCCGCCAAGACGGCGCAGAAAGCTGCCCATCCACGCCGCCCAGACCCGTCCACGCAGCATCAGCACCAGCCCCAGAACGGCCAGCGCCAGCGTCGCGGGCAGGTTGTTGCGCATCGCGGTCTGGCGCACCTCGTTCGACCAGTTGCGCCGCGCCTCGGCGCTCAGAGCCACCATCGCGCTGCTCAGTTCGCGGACTGCATCGGGCCAGAGCACGGGATGCAGCGGACTAGGCCCCTGGCTGAGCAGCGCATTGGCGCGCCGCTGCGCGATGGTCTGGTCGATCTCGCCGATCAGGCCGTTGGCCTGCTTGAAGGCTTCCTCGGCCGCCAGACCCGGCGCGCGCAATTCGGCCAGTTGCGCGTTCAGTGCGGCGCGCCGCATGGCGATGTCCGAGGCTTCCGTCTCGCCTTCGGCGGGCGCGGGGCCAAGCGCGTCAAGTTGCGAATGGATCGTGCGGATGCGGTCTGCATTGGCATCCCGCGCAGTCACGAAAAGCTGGCGGAACCGTGCAAGTTCGGTGCGCACCGCCTCGAGTGCTGCATCCGACGCCCGGCCCGCATCGATCGCGGCCTCGGCACGCTGCGCCACCTGCTGCCAGCGCTGCATCTGCTCGGCGAGGCGAGCGGCCTCAACCCCGTTCGATTGCGCGGCGAGCGGGGCCGCCCAGACCAGCGCCAGTGCCGTCAGCAGCGCGGCAAGGAAGGATCGCAGCGCGCTCATGCGTCGGTGAAGACACCCGGGATGGCCGCGGGGCCCGCCGTCATCCAGCCGGGCACCGGCAGGCCCTTTTCATGCAGGAAGTCGGGATTGAACAACTTCGACTGATACCGCGTGCCATAATCACACAGGATCGTCACGATCCTGTGGCCCGGCCCGAGTTCCCGCGCCATCCGCACCGCGCCCGCGATGTTGACGCCGGACGACCCGCCCAACACCAGCCCTTCCTCGCGCAGCAAGTCGAAGACGTAAGGCAGCGCCTCTTCATCCGGGATCTGGCAGGCGAAATCGGGGGTGAACCCTTCGAGGTTCGCAGTAATGCGCCCCTGCCCGATCCCTTCGGTGATCGACGATCCCTCAGACTTCAGCTCTCCGGTCGTGTAATACGAATAAAGCGCAGCACCCATCGGATCGGCCAGCCCGATCTTCACGCCCTTGGGCTGCAGCGCCTCGGCCACGCCCGAGAGCGTGCCGCCCGAGCCTACCGCGCAGATGAAGCCGTCGACGCGGCCCTGCGTCTGGTCCCAGATCTCGGGGCCGGTCGTCTCAACATGCGCCTGACGGTTGGCCACATTGTCGAACTGGTTGGCCCAGATCGCGCCGTTGGGTTCGGTCTTCGCCAGTTCCTCGGCCAGACGCCCGGAGTAGCGCACGTAGTTGTTGGGGTTGCGGTACGGCGCGGCCGGGACAAGAACCAGCTCGGCCCCTGCAAGGCGCAGCATGTCCTTCTTTTCCTGACTCTGCGTCTCGGGCATGACGATGACGGTGCGGAACCCCATCGACGCGCCGACCAGCGCGAGCCCGATGCCGGTATTGCCGGCCGTGCCCTCGACGATGGTGCCGCCCGGCCGCAGGAGCCCCTTCGCCACCGCATCGCGGATGATGAAAAGCGCGGCGCGGTCCTTCACAGACTGGCCGGGGTTCATGAATTCGGCCTTGCCGAGGATCTCGCAGCCGGTCTCTTCGCTGACGCGGCGAAGCCGGATCAGCGGCGTGTTGCCCACGGCCTCGGCCAGATCGCGTGCGATGCGCATGGCGCGCCCCCTGTCTGATTGCCCGGTCAGGTGTAACCCCCGCGCCGGAGGACCTCAAGCAGGCGGGCGCAACTTCGCGCGGTTCATCGCCAGCCACTGGGCGGTGACGAGCAGCGGCAAGTCGCGCAGCGCTCCCGCCTCGAGATCGGCCATCAGCGCTGCGAAGGGCTGTTCAAGGCCGCGGATATCCTCACCCTCGCTGGCAAGCCCGCCGCCCCCCGCGCGCGAGGCGAAATCGGCGATCCCTATGAAAAGATGCACGAATTCGGTCGACGATCCGGTGCTGGAATAGGCGCGGCCCACGGGATGCAGCGCCGTCAGCACAAGCCCCGCCTCCTCGGCGGTTTCGCGGTGCGCGGTCTGATCGGGGGTCTCGCCCGGATCCATCAGGCCCGCGACGGGTTCGGCCACCCAAGGGTTCGGATCGCCCGCCGCCATGACGTTGGGGCGGAACTGCTCGATCAGCAGCACCGCGTCCCGCACGGGATCATAGGGCAGCACGACAACCGCTTCGCTGGTCAGGAACACCTCGCGCTCAAGCTCGGCCGTCACCGTGCCGTCGAACCGGGGATGGCGCAGACGCCATCTTTCGGTGCGGTAAAATCCGATATGGGTCAGATCGCGCGCTTTCACCTCGACCGCCTCGAGGGTCAGGGGCGGCGGTGTGCCCCGTGTCTGCGCCCGCAGACGCGACGCCGCGCGGCGGCACATCTGCGGCCAGCGCGCCGACATCTCGGCCGGCGACCAGATGCCGAACTGGCCCATCGCCTCCGCCGCCGCCAGAAGGGTCAGCGCCCCCCAATCGCGCACCCAGTCGTCAAGCGACCACGCCGCGCCCGGGTTCCAGGCGGGATCGTCGGGAAAGAAGACGCGGACAGCCACCTCGCCTTGCGCCGTCCGCGCGCGCAGGTCGGACAGGCCATATTCGAACCCGCCCTCGTAATAGCGCAGCCGCGCCTCGTCATCCTTCGAGGCATTGCGCAGCACCACACCTTCGGCGCGCGCGCCCGCCACCGCGCGGATCATCGGAAAGCCCTCTCCCCGGACCCAGGTCACGGCGTGACCCGACAGGTGAGCGGGCGCAAGCTCACCCTCCGACAGCGGCCGGTCCAGCACCAGTTCCAGCAACGGCTGATGGCACAACGTGCCGTAGAAGAAGAAATCCGCCATGCTTACGTCCAGCGCCGCGCCGCGAAATCGGTCAGGAACCCGACCGCGACACCACCCACCAGAAGCGTCACGACGATGGTCTGCGTCAGGATCGAAAGGAGATAATCGAGCGCGATCTGGAAGACCGACACCGCCGCTTCCAAGGGCCCGCCATAGCGGTTGCGCATTGCCAGTTCGACCATGTCGATGGTGCCGTAGACGACGAGGCACCAGAACACCATGACCAGCGTGCCGGTCAGACCGTTGTTGATCGCGGGCACGACCCCCCTGCCCCCGCGCGGCCCCATCACGACCCAGCCCGTGGCCGCGCCAAGCGCCATGTTGATCTGGGTGAAGTACCCGAAATCCTTGCCCTCCGGGTAAAGCGGGATCACCTGCCCCGACACGACGAAGGCAAGGCAGGCCATGCCAAGGGCTGCAAGAAGACGCGCGGCGGTGGGCATGGGCGGCACTCCGGTCCAACTGCACCGCCCTGCCGTGCCAAGGGCATCACGCGGGACGGGTAATGGTTATCTGCGTTACGTCACAGCTGGCACTCTGGAACGTCGACGCGCAAGAGGTGAGATAGAAATTCCACATCCGCCGGAACCGGTCGTCGAAGCCCAGCTGCGCGATCTCGTCCCAGCGGCTGTTGAACGTCTCGTGCCAGCGCCGCAGCGTCTGGTCATAGCTCGGCCCGAATTCGACCGAGCGGACCACCGACAGGCCCGCATCCTCGACCTGCGCGCGCAGGATGCGGGGACAGGGCAGCATCCCGCCGGGGAAGATGTATTTCTGGATGAAATCGACCCCGCGCTTGTAGACCTGCCAGCGCCGGTCGGCGACGGTGATGATCTGCAGCGTCGCGTTCGCCCCGGGCTTGAGCCTGTCGCGCACCGTCTTGAAATAGACCGGCCAGTAGCGTTCGCCGACCGCCTCGAACATCTCGATCGAGGCGATGCCGTCATAGATGCCGGTTTCGTCGCGGTAATCCTGAAGCTTGAAGGTCACGAGGTCAGAAAGACCTGCCTTTTCAATGCGCTCCTGCGCATACTTCAACTGTTCCTTGCTGATGGTCAGCCCGGTGACGCGCAGGCCGCGTTCCTTTGCGGCATATTCCGCGAACCCGCCCCAGCCGCAGCCGATCTCGAGGATGTGGTCCCCGGGCTTGGCGCCCATCTGGTCGACCATCGAGGCGTATTTCGCGATCTGCGCTTTCTCGAGGCTTTCCTGCCCCGTCTCGAACAGCGCCGAGGAATAGGTCATCGTGTCATCAAGCCAGAGCCCGTAGAACTCGTTGCCCAGATCGTAGTGATAGCTGATGTTCTTGCGGGCCTGTTCGCGGTGGTTGCGCTGCAGCCAGAAGCGCAGCTTCTCAAACATCCTCACAAGGCCGAGGCCGGGAAAACCGTCATAGATCGCTTCGTTGTCGGCATGGACGAGGTCCATGAAGGCCTGCAGGTCGGGCGTCGACCACCAGCCGTCGAGATAGGCGTCGCAGAAACCCAGATCGCCCTCGCGGATCAGCCGGGCAAAGACGTCGGGGTTGTGGATATGCATCTCGGCCACCGGGCCGGGCTTGGCACCCTCCACGCGGAAAACCCGCCCGTCGGGCAGCACGATATCCATGCGTCCGTTTCTGAGGTCGCGGCCCATGGCGAAGACCTGAGGGAAATAGCGCGGCAGCCCGGTCTGGCCGTCGGTCGAGGTCAGGATCATTCAGCCGTCCTTGTAAATCGTTGCTGTAAGGCTAGGGTGACATTCCCGGCCCGACAAGTGATGTCGTTCATTTGCCACCGAAATTCCGGTTTTCATAGGCGGAAAGCGCGCGCTTGCGACCGTCCTCGGGGCTGACCACGGGCACGGGGTAAGCACTGCCCGGCGACAGCCCCCAGGACCGCGGCACCGCATCGAAATAGCTCAGCGCCAGAGGATCGGGATTGCGCCGGTCCTCGGCGATCCAGCGGTTGACGTAAGTGCGCTTGGGGTCGAACCTGTCGAGCTGCGTCACCGGGTTGAATACGCGGAAGTACGGCGCCGCATCCGGCCCCGACCCCGCCGCCCATTGCCAGCCCATCGCGTTCGAGGCCGGATCCCAGTCGATCAGGCAATCGGCGAACCAGTCGCGCCCGATCTTCCAATGCGTCAAGAGATGCTTGGTGAGATAGCTCGCCACGATCATCCGGCCGCGGTTGTGCATGCGGCCCGTGACATACATCTCGCGCATGGCTGCATCGACAAAGCGGATGCCGGTGCGCCCCCGCTTCCAGGCGGTGACCTCGGCCGTCTCGTCGGTGTTCCAGGGGAAGGCGTCCCAGTCCTCGCGCCAGTTGCCGGTCAGAAGGCGCGGCGTGTGCCACATCAGGTGATAGGCGAATTCGCGCCAGACAAGCTCCTTCAGGAAGGTTTCGGCCCCCGCCTTGCCTTCTTCCAGCGCGCGACGGCCCGCGGCCCAGGCGACATGCGGGCTGATCTCGCCCAGCGCGAGGTTCTCGGACAGACCCGACGTCCCGTCCACCGCGGGCAGATCGCGCGTGGTGTCATAGCCCGCGACGATGCGGTCGATGAAATCGCCCAGCCGGTCCGCCGCCGCACCCTCGCCCAGCCGCACATGGGGGCGCACGATCTCGGCGCCCCGGTGCATGCCTGCGCCCATCGCCCAGGCGTCAAGCGTATCGCTGACCGGCCAGGCACCGGGTGCCGGAATCCGCCCGGGCCGCGGCAGCGGCGCGTCAGGCGCCCGGCCCCGCACCGTGTTCCAGAAGGGAGTATAGACCTTGTAGGGCGCGCCGGTCTTCGTCTCGACCGTCCAGGGCTCGAACAACAGATGCCCGCCGAAAGACCGCGCCTCGACGCCCCGCGCCTTCAGTGCTGTCTTCACGTCCGTATCGCGCGCCACGCTGTCCGGATCGTAAAGCCGCGACCAGAAGACCGCGCCCGCCCCGGTTTCCGCGACCAGTGCCTGCAGCACCTCCGCCGCAGGCCCCCGCCGCAGGATCAGCCGGCTGCCCGCCGCTTCCAGCGCCTGCCCCAGCGCGCCAAGGCCAAGTCCCAGCCGCCATTTCGGCGCAGCGCCCAGTCCTTCGGCCAGATCGTCGAGAATGAAGACCGGAACGACCGGCCGCCCCGACGCGCAAGCCGCCGTCAGCGCCGGATGATCGCCCAGCCGCAGATCGCGCCGATACCAAAGAATGACCGGAGAGGTCGATCCGTCCATGCCTGTTCCCTGCCTTTTGAGGGGGTTACGCGGGCCGCGCGGCGACGGATCACTTGCCCTTGCGTCAGGACGGCGCCTCAGATCACCTCGTCGAGCGCGGCGATGACGCGGTCGATCTCGTCCCGGGTCGTGTAATGCACGAAGGACAGCCGCAGCACGCCGCGATCAAGGTCGACGCCCATCGCCTGCAACGGGCGCTGCGCATAGAAATCGTCACCCCCGCAGTTGATGCCACGCAGGGCAAGCTCGGCCGCCACCTCCGCACCCGGGCGGTTCAGCGCCAGCGCCACGGTGGGCGCGCGCCACGCGGCGTCCGACGGCCCGATCAGCCGCACCGCATTGCGCGCCTTCACCGCGTCGAGCAGCGGCTGCAACAGCGCCTCTTCCTGCGCGCGCATCAGGTCGTGCGCCAGCGCCCCCTTGCCCGCCGGGGAAAGCTCCGCCCCGCCGTGGTGATCCGCCAGCGCATCGATGTAATCGGCGATGCCCGCACAGGCGGCGACCTGCGCATGATCCGGCCCCGCGGGGGTGAAGCGCTTGTAAAGCGAGCCACCGTTGAAATGGTGCCCCTCGTTGGGCAGCATCTCGCCCAGGGCGCGGCGGATGACCATGATGCCTTGATGCGGCCCATAGGTCTTGTAGGCGGAGAAGAGATAGATATCAGGCCCCAGATCGCCCACATTGGGCAGCCCGTGCGGCGCATAGGACACCCCGTCGACGCAGACAAACGCCCCCGCCGCATGGGCGATGGCGGTGATCTCGGTCACCGGGTTGATTTCGCCCACCACGTTGGAGCAATGCGGGAAACAGACCAGCCGCACCTTGTCGTCAAGCAGGTCTTCGAGCGCCGCGGGATCCAGATACCCGGTCTCGGGGTCGATCTTCCATTCCCGGATCTCGATCCCGTCTTCGGCCAGACGCCGCCATGGGCCGGAATTGGCCTCGTGATCCTGATTGGTGACCACGATCGCCTCGCCCGGTTTCATCCAGCGGCGAAAGGCCTGCGCCAGCACATAGGTGTTCTGCGTGGTGCTTGGCCCGAACGACACCTCGTCGGTCTTCACCCCCATGATCGCGGCCAGCCGCGCGCGCGCCTCGTCCATCTCTTCGCCGCCCAGACGGCTTGCCGCGTAAGGCGCATAGGGCTGCACCTTGCGCTCGGTATAGAAGCGCGTCAGCCGGTGCACGACCTGCGCGCAGGGATAGGACCCGCCCGCGTTCTCGAAGAACGCTTGGCCCTCCAGCGACGGCTGGGCAAAGGCGGGAAACTGGCTTCGGACGAAATCTATGTCGAATGTGTTCATGACTCGGAACTCAACCCGATAAACCCTGCGCCGGCAAGGGCCTGCGCAGGGTCATTTCCGCGCCTTTCAGGCGTTCACGTCCACCACGACGCGGCCACGCACCTGCCCCTTGAGGATATCCGCCCCCAGCCGCGGCAGATCGGACAAAGTCGCCGGTTCGATCATCGCCTCGAGCTTGTCCATCGGCAGATCGCGCGCGATGCGCTCCCACGCCCGCACGCGGTTCTCATAGGGCTGCATGACGCTGTCGATGCCCAGAAGGTTCACACCGCGCAGCAGGAACGGCACCACCGTCGCGGGCAGCGCAGCCCCCCCCGCCAGACCCACCGCCGCGACGCTCGCGCCGTATTTCATCTGGCCCAGCACGCGGGCCAGCATCGCGCCGCCCACCGCATCGACACATCCCGCCCAGCTCTCGGTCTCCAGCGGGCGCTTCACGGTCTCGTTGATCTCTTCGCGCGCCACGATCTGCGTGGCACCAAGGCCCCGCAGATAGGCTTCCGTCTCGGGCCGCCCGGTCACGGCGGCGACCTCGTGGCCCAGATGCGCAAGGATCGCCGTCGCGACCGAGCCGACGCCGCCCGCCGCCCCGGTGACAAGCACCGGGCCATCCTTGATCCCGTGATCCTCCAGCGCCATGACCGCCAGCATCGCGGTGAAGCCCGCCGTGCCCACCGCCATGGCCTGCCGCGTGCTCAGGCCTTCCGGCAGCGGCACCAGCCAGTCGGCCTTGACCCGCGCCTTCTGGGCATAGCCGCCCCAATGCGCCTCGCCCACGCGCCAGCCGGTCAGCACCACCTTGTCGCCGGGCGTATAGCGCGGATCGTCCGACGCCTCGACCGTGCCCGCGAAGTCGATCCCCGGCACATGCGGATACTTGCGCACCAGCCCGCCGCCCGGCCCGATGCAAAGGCCATCCTTGTAGTTGACCGTCGAATATTCGACCGCAACGGTCACGTCCGCCTGCGGCAGATCGTCGATCCCGATCTCTTCGACCGCGGCGGATGTCTTGCCGCTCTCTTCGTCCTTGCGGACCACAAGTGCCTTCATCTCGCTCACTCCCGTTCTTCTCTTCGTTCCAAATACGCAAATTTCGGCCGCGCCACAGGCGTCAGGCCCAGAAAGAGTCCTGCACCCGCGCCGTGCGCATCCCCTCGGGCGTCTCGACCTCGAGCCGCGTGCCGGGCGCCCAGTGGGTCATCCGCACCATGCCGATCGCCACATTGGTGGCGAAGTCCGGCGACCAGGCGGCCGAGGTCACCTGCCCCACCCGCGCGCCATCGGCGTAAAGCGGCCAGACCCGGTCACAACGCGGCACCGCGTCGCCTTCAATGGCGATGGCGCGGATCTGCTGCACCGGGCCTTCCTTGGCCACCCGCAACAGCGCGTCGCGCCCGATGCAGCCGATGGCGGTCGCGGTGTCGCAGAACTTGCCCAGCCCGCATTCATGCGGCGTGTTGTCGTCGGTCATGTCGTTGCCGTAGCTCAGCAACCCGCCCTCGATCCGCTCGATCAGGTTGGGGCAGCCCGCCCGCACCTGCAGATCTTCGCCGGCAGCAAACAGCGCGTTCCAGATCGGCATCCCGATGGAACTGTCCGGCACATAGATCTCGAACCCGCCCTGCTTGGAATAGCCCGACCGCGCGACGGGCACATCGAAGCCTTCCCACTGGAACATGTCGAAACGGAAGAAGCGGATGTCGCGCTCCCGGTTCCCGAAGACCCGCGCCATCAGCTCATCCGCCTTCGGCCCCTGCACGGCCAGGGGGCTCACGTCGGGCTCATCGACCAGCACGTCGAGGCGATAGCCGTTCGCGATCCCCTTCACCCACAAAAGCAGATCGCTGTCGGCGATGGAAATCCACCAGCGGTCCTCGGCCAGCTTGACCGCCACGGGGTCGTTCAGCATGCCGCCCGTCTCGTCCACGATGGGCACGTAATAGCACTGGCCCGGCAGCATCCGGCGCAGATCGCGCGGGGTCAGCATCTGCATCAGCTTGGCCGCGTCCGGCCCGCGCAGCTCCACTTGCCGTTCGCAGGCCACGTCCCAGACCTGAACATGGCGCTTGAGATGGGCGTAATCGGCCTCGACGCTCTCGAACACCGTGGGCAGCAGCATCCGGTTGTAGACGGTATAGCCCTTGACGCCTGCGGCCTCGACACCTTCCGAGAAACAGGTGCGCCGCACGCGCCGCGAGGGGGACAGGACGGCCATTCAGAAAGTCTCCGGCATGAAGGGAATGTCGGTGACCGGCGCCTTCGCCCCCGCCGCCGTCAGCATCGCATGCACCTGCCCCCGGTGATGGGTCTGGTGGTTGAAGAAATGCACCACGCAGGTCTGCATCGGCAGGGCCATCTGCCGTCCCGCCGCGCCGGAATACCAGCTGAGATCACCTTTGAGGTCGATATTGTTCAGCCGCTCGGCCCAGAGTTTGATGCGCCCGTCGGTGCGGAAGCGCTCGGCCTCCCACGCCCCCAGCGTCGGATGGCGGGCGGGGCTGTCGGGAATGCCGCCTTCCGCCGCCGGGCCGCCGTCGAAGCGGCTCATCCACATCAGATCGCCCCAGAGCAGATGGTTCAGCGTGCCCAGGATTGACCCGAAGAAGGCCTTGCGGTTCTTGGTCAGCTCCTTCGGGTCCATCGCTTCAAGTATGTCTTCCAACTGCCTGTTCTGCCACGTATTATAGCGCGCCATCATCACGCAGTAATCGCGGTCGATCATCAACGCGGGCCTTTCCAGTCGATCTGGCAGATCTCGGCCGATCTTCCGCCGAAATCCCACACCCGGCCAAAGGCGCGCACCCGGCCCTTGCTGGCCGTAGCCACGGTGATGTCGGGGCCCATCCAGTATTTGGTGTTCTTGATCACGATCTCTTCGTCGGGGTTCTTGCCCTCGACCGGGAAGACAACGCCTTCGATCTTGCGGCCCACGGTGATGTGGCGCGTGTTGCCGTCGGTCTCATAGCTGACCGGCTGGCGTTCCACGCCGATGATCTCGCCCACCAGCACCTGGAAGAGGCCCGTGGTGCCCTTCGCCTTGCCCGAGAAGATGTCGACCAGCGCGTTATAGGCCGCATCGCTCGCCCGGTCATCGATGAAGAGCGCGACCTTCCAGTTGCCGCGGCTCATCATGCCGGGGATCTCGATCAGCAGGCCGATGTTCAGCCCCGACAGATCGACATCGCCATACTGGCCCGTGTCGATGCGCACCCCGCCCCAGGTCTGGCAATGACCCTCGGTCGGCGGATGCAGGCCAAGGCTCACGACACAGGGGCAGAACACCGTGCAGTTGCAGTTCAGGATCAGCTCGCCCTTGATCGTCCACGGGATGGTCCCGAGGCCCGATTTCTGCGTGCCCGGCATCCGGTTGTCGATCCGCGCCGGCGTCTTCAGTTTTTCTTCGGCCATATCGGGCCCTCCGGTTTTCGAGTTCGCTACGTTTCAGAAAAGGTGACCCACAAGGATCGCACCGGCCCAGCCGCAGAGCACCACCCCAAGCGGGCGCGTCACAAGCCGGCCCAGATCGGGCAGTTTCTCCAGCGCCATGATCAGCGTCGCGAGCCCCATGAAGGCGATGCTCATGACCCCGCCCACGAAGGCCAGCAGCATCAGCGCCCAGCAGCAGCCAAGGCACACCGCCCCCAGCCGCACGCCGTTGCGCCATGGGCCTTCATCCCAATGCTCCATGAAGAACATCATCGGATGGCGGCACTTTGCAAGGCAGGCCTCCTTGAAGGCCGAGAACTGGTAGAGCCCCGCCAACATCAGAAGAGCCGCCGACAGCACAGGCGAAAGGCTGTCGCCGAAGGCGTTGATCAGCCCCGCGCCGAACAGCGCCATCTGCGCCGCCGCGGCCAGAACGGAAAACCCCAGCCAGACCGCGAGATAACCCGCGATCAGCGCCGTGAAGGACCCTGCCCGCGCCGTGCGCAGCAGATCGTCATAGGTGGCGAAAGCCGGCAGCGCCGTGGGTGCCATCATCGCCGCCGACATGATGGTCCACATCAGGAAAAGCCGCCCGAAGCCCGCCGCATCCGGCGTGACAAGGCACAGCTGCGACCAGAAATCGGCGCCGTAGATGCGTCCGGCCGCACGCAGATCGGCAGGCAGGGCCATTGCATACAGCACGACCCATGACACGAGGATCACGGCAAAAAGGCCGATCCAGTGCGGCGCGCCCATCGTCCTGATCCGTGCGGCAAGCAAGACCCGTCTCTCCCCGACTCGGATGCTTGCTTTTTGAATGTCAGACTTTTAAATGTCTGACAAATGAAAAACTCGACCCCTCAGCCCGAAGATCTGTCGGCCCGGATCGCCCGCGCGATCCGCGACGCCATCGTCGAAGGGCGGCTCATCGTGGACGAACGCCTGCCCTCCGAGGCCGAGCTTGCCGAGCAGTTCGAGGTCTCGCGCCCGACCATGCGCGAGGCGCTCAAGCGGCTTGCGGCGCAGTCGCTCATCCGCACGCAGCGCGGCGCATCGGGCGGGGCCTTCGTCAACCGGATCAGTTTTGAGGATGCCTATTCCCAGCAGATCACCACCTCGACGCTGCTTCTGTCGATGAACGACGTCAGCTTCGATGTCGCCTGCGAGGCGCGCTTCGCGCTCGAACGCGCCTGCGCGCCGCTTTCGGCGCAGCGCCGCAGCGCTGACCACCTTGCCACGATGCGCGCGGAAATCCACCGCCAAAGCCAGCCGGGCCTGACGGACGAGGCCTTCTGCGCCTCGGACGTCGCGTTTCACCGGGCGCTGGTGGACGGTGCGGGCAACCCGGTCCTGTCCTATCAGCTGGCAGGTGCGGTCGAGGCGATGCAGCCCCTGATGAACATGATCACCTTCACGGCGCGGTCGCGCGAAAGGATCATCGCGCTGCATCAGGCCGTGGCCGACGCGATCGCCGCGAAGGACGGCGCGGCGGCCTGCGCGGCCCTCACCGCACTGGAAGAAGAAACCCAGGTGTTGGCGCGCGCGGCGCTCGCCGCGCGGGCGGCAGCGCCGCGGCAGGCCAGCGGCTAGAGACGCGGGCATGGCGGACATCCTCACCCTAGTCGCGACGCTTCTGACCATCGTCTTCGGGCTGTTCGGCTTTGTCGCGCCCCGATACACCGCCGCTGCGCTCGATCTCGCGCCCACTGCCAGCACGATGGGGCTGTCCGAGATGCGCGCCTCGGTCGGAGGGCTTTTCGTGGTGGCGGGGCTGGCGGCTTTATGGCTCGATGAACCTCTCGCCTATGCGA
Source organism: uncultured Aestuariivita sp. (assembly GCA_964573835.1). Taxonomy (GTDB): domain Bacteria; phylum Pseudomonadota; class Alphaproteobacteria; order Rhodobacterales; family Rhodobacteraceae; genus JAGYKE01. The sequence continues at coordinate 19,637 of CAZNMV010000003.1, forward strand.
TGATCGGCTTTGCCTTCGTGGGCGCGGCGCTGGGGCGCGTCCTGTCGCTGATCTTCGACCGCCCGCCGATCGCCAAGGTCCTCCTCTTCGGCGGGATCGAGGCGGCCCTCGCAGCCGTCCTTCTGGGTTTCAACCTTTAGAACAAACCCTTGCAGCGCGATCTTCATTCGAAAAGCAGGCATTGAACCGCGCCGCACACTCACCTATATTCAAGTTGTCCTTCGGGACTATGGGCATAAACGCGCGCGGAATAAGCGGATCGGACCCGGGGGCGGTACCCGGCGGCTCCACCAGATACCCTCGTTGGGGGACCATGGGGCCGAAACAGGATCGACGGACGTGTAAAGGCGATTGCTTTGTCCCGGTGAGGTACCACCGTTATCGGTCCGAAAAGCATAATTGCCAACGACAATCGTGCTCCGGTCGCTCTGGCTGCGTAAGCAGTCCGAAAGATCGAAAATCAAGCCCTTGCGCCTAGCAGCGTAAGGCGGGGTTCGCAGGCACCTGGCAACAGAAGCCTGCACTTTCCCCCCTTCCCGCTTGACCAGCCCGGCCTGCGTCGCATCATCGCTGTCATGTTCTGGCGTGTTCTCTGCGTACTCCTCTTTCTTGCCCCTCCGGCGCGCGCCTGCGAAACGGCGCTTTTGCTGGCGATGGATGTCTCAAACTCGGTCGATGTGGCAGAATACCGGTTGCAGATCGACGGGCTTGCCGCCGCGCTGACCGACCCCGAGATCGCCGAAATCCTTGTCCGCGACCGGGTGATGCTGTCGGTCATGCAATGGTCGGGCGTGGACAACCAGACCATCAGCCTGCCCTGGACCCAGATGCAAAGCCCTGCCCATGTCATGGCCTTCGCGGGTGCGGTGCGCAGCCTCGAACGCGCGTATGTCCTGTCCGACACCGCCCCCGCCGAGGCGCTGAGATTTGCACTGCGGCAGTTCCGCGACGTGCCGGGATGCCAGCGCCGCATCCTCGATGTTTCGGGCGACGGCACGCCCAATGCAGGCAGCGACATCCGTGGGCTGAACCGCATGGCCGAACAGGCAGGCGTTACGGTGAACGGGCTCGCCATCGAAAGCATGGGCCTCACCATCACCAACTTCTACCGCCGGTCCATCATCACCCGCGACGGGTTCGTGATCACGGCGCAGGGCCACCGCGATTATGCCCGCGCCATCCGCGCAAAGATCCTGCGCGAAATCTCGCGGGTTCTGGGATGATGCGTCATCATCCTGTCATGCAGACCCGCGACACGGGCGCGACATGATTTCCCTCTCCGACCTTTTCGCGACCTTCCTGCGCATCGGCCTTCTGTCCTTCGGTGGCCCGGCGGCGCAGATCGCGCTCATGCACCGCGTGCTGGTCGAAGAACGCGGCTGGCTCAGCGAACGCGATTTCCTGCAAAGCCTAAGCCTGTGCATGCTGCTCCCGGGCCCCGAGGCGATGCAGCTGGCCACCTATGCGGGCTGGCGGCTGCGCGGCGTGGCGGGCGGGCTGATCGCGGGGGGGCTGTTTGTGCTGCCGGGTGCGCTGGTGATCGCGGCGCTGGTCTGGGCCTATGTCGCCGTGGGCGACCTGCCGCTGGTGCAGGCAGCGTTTCTGGGGGTGAAGGCGGCCGTTATCGTCATCGTCCTGCAAGCCCTGCGCGGGCTGTCGCGCACTGCGCTGAAAGGCGCGCGCGACTGGACCATTGCGGGACTGTCCTTCGCGGGCATCTTCGCGCTGGGCCTGCCCTTTCCGATCCTCATCGCGCTCGCCGCGATCTGGGGGGCGCTGGGTGCGGCACCGCAGGCCGCTGCCCTTGTGGCCCCCGCACCCTGGCGCGACACGCTGCGCACGGTGGCGATGTGGTCCGCGCTCTGGCTTGTCCCGCTCGCGGCGCTTACAGCTTTTGCCCCGCCGCTTCTGGCGCAGATCGGCTGGTTCTACGCCTGGCTCGCCGTCATCAGCTTCGGCGGGGCCTATGCGCTTCTGGCCTACATGACCCAGACCGTGGTCAGCGAGTTCGGCTGGATCGGCACCGCGCAGATGATCGACGCGCTGGGGCTGGCCGAAACCACGCCGGGGCCACTGATCCTTGTGACGCAATTCGTCGCCATGCTGGCGGCCGCCCTTCAGGGCGGCATGGGGCTCTCGCTCGCGGCGGGGGCCGTGGCGCTCTGGGCGATGTTCGCGCCCTGCTTTCTGTTCATCTTCGCCGCCGCCCCGCATATGGAGCGGATCGCGGCAAACCCCCGCCTTGCCGGTGCGCTTGCAGGGATCAAGGCCGCCGTGGTGGGCGTGATCCTCAACCTCTCGGTCTGGTTCGCGCTCAACGTGATCTTTGCCCGTCTCGCCCCCGGCCCCACGCCGTTCGACGCGGCCCCCCTGCCCGACTGGACCAGCGTGAACGCCGCCGCGATCGCGCTTGTCGCACTGGCTGCGGGCTTGGGCTTCGGGCTTCGCTGGCCGCTGGCCGCGATCCTCGCCGTCGCGGCGGCGGGAGCGATCGCGCTGCATCTGGCAGGCCTTGTCTGATGCGCGGATGCAGACCCGATCCTCCCTTTCGTTTCGGCGCGAATCCCCTATGCTTGCGGCACCAGAACAGGGACAACCCATGGCCCGCCAGATCGACTACGGCAACCTGATGCACCGCGCCATGCGCGGGCTGATCAAGACCGTCCTGACCGATGTGGCGCGTGAAGGGCTGCCCGGGGAACATCATTTCTTCATCACCTTCGACACCACCCATCCCGACGCGGCCATCGCCGACTGGCTGGCAGAACGCTATCCGTCGGAAATGACAGTGGTCATGCAGCACTGGTACGACAATCTCGAGGTGGGGGAAGACGGCTTTTCCGTCACGCTGAACTTCGGCGACCGGCCCGAACCGCTGTACATCCCCTACGACGCGATCAAGACCTTCGTGGACCCGTCGGTCGAATTCGGCCTGCGCTTCGAAGCCGGCGACAGCGAAGATGATGACGACCCCGCCCCCCCGCCGGGTCGGGGTCCGCGCCCTGCATCAGCGCCGCGCGCCAAACCCACCGCCGTCGCCAAACCCAAGGCCGAGGTCGTCTCGCTCGACCGCTTCCGCAAGTGACGCAGCCTGCGCGCAACTGGCCAGTTGCGCGCAAAGGGCGGCGGCGCTAGACGGCATGCGTCAGCATGCAAAGGGAGCATCGTTCATGTCCGCGACCCGCACCGAAACCGACAGCTTCGGCCCCCTCGAAGTGCCCGCCGACAAATACTGGGGCGCGCAGACACAGCGGTCGATCCTGAATTTCCCCATCGGCTGGGAAAAGCAGCCCGTGGCAATCGTGCGGGCGCTGGGCGTGATCAAGCAGGCCTGCGCGATGCAGAACAAGGTGCAGGGCACGCTGGATGCGGCGCTGGCGGATGCCATCATTCAGGCGGCCTCCGAAGTGGTGGCGGGCAAATTAGACGACAACTTCCCGCTGGTCGTCTGGCAGACCGGCTCGGGCACCCAGTCGAACATGAACGCCAATGAGGTGATCTCGAACCGCGCGATCGAGATCCTGGGCGGCGTGATGGGCTCGAAGAAGCCCGTGCACCCCAACGATCACGTCAACATGGGGCAATCGTCGAACGACACCTTCCCCACCGCCATGCATATCGCCACCGCGATGACCGCCCATGACGTGCTGATCCCGGGGCTGGAAAAGCTGCACAAGGCGCTGGCAGCCAAGACCAAAGCCTTCGAGCACATCATCAAGATCGGCCGCACCCATACGCAGGACGCCACGCCGCTCACGCTGGGGCAGGAGTTTTCGGGCTATACCCACCAGGTCGCCATGGGGATCGCACGGGTCAAGGCCTCGCTTGCGGGGATCTACGAATTGGCCCAGGGCGGCACCGCCGTGGGCACCGGGCTGAACACCAAACCCGGCTGGGACAAGGCCGTCGCCGCGAACATGGCCGCAATCACCGGCCTGCCCTTCGTGACCGCGCCGAACAAGTTCGAAGCACTCGCCGCCCATGACGCGATGGTGGAGATATCTGGGTCCCTGAAGACCGTCGCCGCCTCGCTCTTCAAGATCGCCAACGACATCCGCCTTCTGGGATCGGGCCCCCGCTGTGGCCTCGGCGAACTGATCCTGCCCGAGAACGAACCCGGATCGTCGATCATGCCGGGCAAGGTGAACCCCACCCAGTGCGAGGCGCTCACACAGGTCTGCGCGCATGTTTTCGGCAATGACGCCGCCGTCGGCTTTGCAGGATCGCAGGGCCATTTCGAGCTTAACGTCTACAAGCCGATGATGGCCTATAACGTGCTGCAATCCATGCAGCTTCTGGGCGACGCGGCGTCTGCCTTCACCGACAACCTCGTGGACGGGCTGCAGGCGGACGAGACGCGCATCGACAAGCTGATGCGCGAAAGCCTGATGCTGGTGACAGCACTCGCCCCCGAGATCGGCTATGACAATGCGACCAAGGTCGCCAAGACCGCGCACAAGAACGGCACGACGCTGAAGCACGAGGCGATCGCGCTCGGCTTCGTCGATGCCGAAACCTTCGACCGCGTGGTGCGCCCGGAACAGATGATCGGGCCGAAGTGATGGCCGAACCGGTCAATCTGAACCGGTATCGCAAGACAAAGGCGCGGGCCGAGGACAAGGCCCGCGCGGACCGCAACGCGGTGGCCTTCGGGCGGACCAAGGCGGAAAAGGACCTCGCCCGCGCACAGGCCGGGAAGGCCGCGCGCGAGCTTGACGGCAAGAAGCGCGGGGAATGACGGGGCGGCCGGTCAAACGCTCGCTTACGCTGCGGGGCCACCGGACCTCCGTGTCGCTAGAGGACGCCTTCTGGCAGGCCTTCCGCGATATCGCCCGCGAGGATGGCAAGGGCATCAACGAGCTTGCGGTCGAGATCGACGAGGCGCGCGACCCGGATGTGGGCCTCGCCTCGGCGATGCGCGTCTTCGTGCTGGAGCGGTTCAGGAAGCATTAACCGGTTTCGGCGTAAGGTCGGGCATGACGAAGCTCGACCGCTATCTCAGCCCCGAAGGATGGATGCGCGATCTGTTCGGATCGCGCGCCGCCATCGACGGCGGCGTGGTCCGCCGCAAGATCACCGACATGGAACGCTATGTGGGCCGCGAGCGGTTCGCGGCCGAGTTGCGACGCCGGGGATTTCGCGCTCTTCAGAACGCAGGCCAGGTGGTGGTTTTCTGCAACCGCGACCCGATCCGGCCATTTCCCGACGCGGGAAATGGTGTGGAAACCGACGCGGTTTCCACCGCAGACCGTCGTCGGGAATGAGTGTTTTCCGCGTCGGAAAACACTCCGGAAACCGCGTCGGTTTCCGGCCCCTCAGACCGACGCGCGATAGATCTTGTCGATATTGGCCCCCAGCGCCGCGTCGAACTCCGCGTCGCTCTGCTTCTTCGACAGCCCTTCGGTCAGCGCGCGCGAAAAGCTCGCGATCATGCCGGGGTTGCGCGCCAGCCGCGCACAGGCGTCGTCGGTCGTATAGCCGCCCGACAGCGCCACCACGCGCAGCACCTGGCGCTTGCCCGCCAGCCCCGCATAAAGCCCGTCCCGGCTCGGGATCGTCAGCTTCAGCATGATCGGCGCGTCGCCTTCCAGCGCGTCGATGGCCGTCTCAAGCTCGGCCAGCAGGATCGCCTCGGCCTCTGCCTTGTCGGCGGCATGGATGTTCACCTCGGGCTCGATGATCGGCACCAGCCCCGCCGCGCGGATCTGATTGCCGACCTCGAACTGCTGCGCGACGACCGCCCTGATCCCAGCCGCATTGCCCGCGTTGATGACCGACCGCATCTTGGTCCCGAATATCCCCGCGGCCTTCGCACGCGCCAGCAGATCACCCAGATCGGGCATCGGCTTCATCATCTGCACGCCATGGGCCTCGTCGGCCAGCCCTTTGTCCACCTTCAGGAAGGGTACGACGCCCCGCTCTTCCCACAGGTAATGCGGCACCGGTTTGCCAGCGACCACCTCGCCCATGGTGCGCTCGAACAGGATCGCGCCGATCACTTTGGCGCTGGTGAAGTCCGGCGCCTGCATGATCCGCGCGCGCATCGCCTGGACTTCGGCGAACATCGCCGCTTCGCCGTCATACTCGGACGGGTCCACCCCATAAAGCTGCAGCGCCTTCGGCGTCGACCCCCCGCTCTGGTCGAGCGCGGCAATGAACCCGCGGCCCGTTGCGATCCGGTCTGTCATCTGGGCGGTGTTCATCATCTTCCCTCGTATCTTGGCGAAACCTGCGCCCCTCTACCCCAAGCGCAGGCGGCACGAAAGCCTGTTAGCGCCGGTCAAGCCGCAGCCAGATGCCGTCGGCCGCCCGCACCGTCAGATGCGCCACCGGAACCGGCACGCGGCCCGCGACGGGGCTCACCCGGAAGGCGCGCAGGATCATCGATAGAAGCAGCGGCCCCTCCGCCATGGCGAAGCCCGCCCCGGGACAGACCCGCGCCCCGGCGGAGAGCGGGATATAGGCCTCGCGCTGGCACTGCTTGCCGTTTTCGGTCTCCCACCGCGCGGGGTCGAAGCCGTCGGGATTGTCCCAGAGCCGTTCGTGCCGGTGCAGGTGCCAGGGGCTGATGACCAGCTGCGCGCCGCGCGGCACGGCGCGGTCGCGGAAGCGTTCGGGGCAGGACGCCTCGCGCACCATCATCGGCACCGGCGGGTAAAGCCGCAGCGCCTCGCGGAAGACGTCGCGCGACAGGCGCAGCTTCGACAGGGTCGACAGATCCGCAGGCGCGCCGTCCAGCGCGCGGGCTTCTTCGGACAGCCGCTCCTGCCAGTCGGGGAACATCGCGCAGAGATACAGCGCCCAGCCAAGCGCCGATGCGCTGGTCTCGTGCCCCGCCAGAAAGAAGATCGCCACCTGATCGACCATTTCCGCCGTCGTGAAGGTCTCGCCCGTCTGCGGGTCGGGCGTCGTCATGATCTTGGTGGCAAGGTCCTGCGGCGCGGTCCCGGCCCGGATTTCTTCCATCCGGCGCGCGGTGAGGTCTGTGATCAGGCGGCGGATCTCGCGCGCGGCGGCGCGGGTGCGGCGGCGGTGCGGGCGTGGCAGCCAGCGCGGCAGCGGCAGGAAGGCCGCAAGGTTCAGGATGGGCTGACTGCGCTGGTAATCGCGGAAACGCGCGAAAACCGCGCTTGCCAGCTCATGCTCGATGGGGATGGAAAAGAGCGTGCGGAAGATCACGTCGGCGGCCGCATGGCTCGCCTCTTCCTCGATCTCGACGATGCCGCCCGCGTGGCGGTCCAGCCGCGCCACCATCGCATGCCCCGCCTCCCACATCGCCGGGAAGGTGTCGCGCAACCGGCCGCCTTCGAAGGCCGGGTCGATGATCCGGCGCTGCCGTTCCCAGACCGCGCCATTGGTCAGGAAGACGCTGTCGCCCAGCAGCGGGCGCAGGCCCTCGCCGATGCGGTCGGATTTCGGGAAATCGCGGGGGCGGTCCTTCAGCACCGTCTTCACCAGATCCGGCTGGTTCAGAAGATAGGACCGGAAGAACGGCGTGCGCAATTCGGCCATCCACGCCCGATAGAGCCGCGCAGGCTGCGCCGACAGGATATCGCGCCGGAAAAGCCGCCCATAACGCCAGAGCGACACGCGGTCTTCGCGCGCCTTCGGTTTCGGCGGCAAGGGCGCGGTCATGCGGCGACCGAGGTGTATTTCGACACCGCCACGTCGATGCGCGACTTCGACGGCGCGCGGCCCGCGAACCGCTCGGCCAGCGTCACGGGCCCCGCGGTGATGCGGAAGTAATCGTAATCGCCCGGCCTGTCGAAGGCACAAAGGTACTGGAAATGCAGCCGGAAGAACCGCCAGCGCAGCGCGCGCCAGCGCGCGGGGCTCAGCGTCTGGGTGAAGGCGGCCGAAATGACCAGCGGCCAGCGCTTGTCCGGCGGCGCGACACCCGACACCGCCACCGGATCGCACAGCGCAAAGGCGCAACCGTCCCCCGGCGCCGTCACGTCAACCCAGGTCAGATCGCTGCGGGCCGAGAGATAGCGCAGATCGCCCCGCAGCCTTTGCGCACGCGGTAGAAACGACACCATCGGCACCACCTGGCCGAGGCTCAGGAACCCCAGCGCGGGCCCGTCCTCGGGCACCCGTCCTGCCCGGATCAGGTCGGCCAGGATCGTCACCCCCAAATGCGCGCCCGAGGAATGGCCGACCACAAGCACCTCGTCCACATCCGCATCCAGCGCCGCGGCGATGGTCTCGCCCATCTCCTCCATCCGCCCCGACAACTCCGGCGGAATCTCCCCCTTCAGCCGCGCGGAATGGGCGAAGTCATGCATCAGGTAATAGGCAAACAGCTTCCCGTCCTTCGCGCGGAACCAGCGCAGCACGCCGACAAAAGCAATCGCGCCCGCCACCAGCCCGAAGCCCCAGACCGACCAGGCCAGCGCCCCCGTCAGCGGCCCGAGCGCCGCACTGGCCGCCGCGGTGATCCCGGCCACGACCAGCCGCCAGATCAGAAGCGCCGTCAGCGCCTGCGCGATCAGCATCCCCACCGGGTAGAGCGCCGCGATCACCGGCCCCTTGCGCATCCGCATCAGCCGCCAGAGCGCCCCCGACCCGATATAGGCCCATGCGGTGCGCAAAAGCTGCCCATAGGTCGCGGGGATCGAATTCGACATGCTGTGGCGCACGATGTCGGACCAGACCAGCACCTCGACCTCCGTTTCGGTCGCCACGCCGTCCATCTGCGCGCTCACCTGCCAGCCATAGCCGCCCTTCGCGGCCTTGGGGCGCAGCGCGATCTCATAACCAGAAACAGCCGCCTGCGCCGCGCCTTCCTTGCGGTACAGCTCGCGGTAGCGGCGGGGATGAATCGGATCATAGCCGGGAATATAGAACACCCGGCGCCGCCGCACCTGCCTGCCTGTCTCGCGCGCCGTGTCGGTCATGCCCGCCTGCGCCTGCTCTGATTGCCTCAGCCGCATATCCTACCCGGATTTTGGGGCCGAATTAAGGCGCTACCCCAGGGTCGCCAGCGCCGGGAACATCTCGAGAAGCCACCACGAGAAATCGGTGAAGCTGCCTGTCAGCATCAGAAGGCCCACCGTCCAGAGCAACAACCCCATGATCCGCTCGATCCGCTCCATATGCCGACGCATGAAGGCCATCACGCCCTTCAGCCTCGGAAAGAACGCCGCGACCAGCAAGAACGGAATACCCAGCCCCAGCGCATAGGCGCCCAGCAAAAGCGTGCCGCGCGCCGTGTCGGCCTGATTGGCCGCCAGCGACAGGATCGCGCCCAGGATCGGGCCGATGCAGGGCGTCCAGCCGAAGGCGAAGGCCAGCCCCAGCAGGTAGGCTCCGAAGGCCGAACCACCCCGGTCCCCGGCCTCGACGCGGTATTCACGGTTCAGGAACCCGATCCGGTAGACGCCGATGAAATGCGCCCCGAAGACCATGATGACGACGCCCGCCGCCATCACGAACCAGTCCTGGTTCATCAGGAAGAACCGCCCGAAGGCCGATGCGGTGAATCCGAGAAACAGGAAGACCGTCGACAGGCCCAGAACGAAGAACAACGCCGCCAGCGTCGCGCGGCGGCGGCTTGCCGCCTCGCCCTCCATGTCGCTCACCGACACCCCGCTCATATAGGCAAGGTAAGGCGGCACGATGGGCAGCACGCAGGGGCTGAGAAAGCTGATCACGCCCGCCGCCAGCGCCACCATCAGGGCGGGCAGAAGGGCTGCGTCGATGATGTCGATTCCGAACATGATGAAGCCCTTAAGCCAATCGGGGCGTCCCGTCACCTGTGCGGATGTCACAACCGCGTGGCGCAGGCGCGGGGAATCGGTGTATGCGCGGCTCCATGATCCGGATCGACGAAACGCTCGACGCAACAGGGCTTCTGTGCCCCCTGCCCGTTCTCAGGGCGCGCAAGCGGCTTCTGGGGCTGGAGCCGGGGGCTGTCCTGCAGGTTCTGGCCGACGACCCGGCGGCCATCGTCGATGTCCCGCATTTCTGCGCCGAAGCGGGCCATGATCTGCTGGAACAATCCGACGCGGACGGTGTGCAATCCTACCTGATCCGCAAGGGGGGCTGACCCCGGCCATCCCGGCCGGGGTCATGATCTTTCAGGTCAGCGGCCCGACCACCAACCGCGCTTCTTCGGCTTGTCGGATTCCGCAGGTGCCGCCGGCTCCGCCTCGGCTACGGCAGGTGCCGCCGGTGCCGGTGCGGCAGGTTCGACTTTAGCCTCAGCGGCTGGCTCGGCCTTGACCTCTGCCGCCTTGCGCGACGAAGATGCCCGGCTGCGCGTGGCCTTGGGCTTTGCGGCAGGGGCCGCTTCCGGCGCGGGCGCTTCGGCCACCTCGGCCGCGGCCTCGGGTGCTGCCTTTGCGGCAGGCTCGGGCGCAGCCTCAGCGGCAGGCTCGGCCTCCGCCTTGGTCTTCGCGGCCGTCTTGCGCGTCGAGGTCGACCGGCTGCGCTTGGCTTTCGGCTTCTCCGCCACCGGTTCGGCTTTGGGTTCGGCTTCGGGTTCCGGTGCGGCCTCGGCTTCAGTCGCGGCCTCGGGTGCCGCTTCTTCCGCCAACACGTCGGCTGCGGCCTCTTCGGTCACGGCCTCTTCGGCCTCGCCCTCGTCGGCATCTGCGTCGTCCCCGGAGATATCCTCGCCTCCGCCCTCGCCGCGGGTCTCGCCGTCTTTCTTCTTGCGGCCACGGCTGCGGCTGCGGCGGCGCCGGCGCTTGGGCTTCTTGCCCTCTTCACCTTCTGCTGCCTCTGCCGCGGGGGCCTCGGGCTGGTCCTCTTCCTCTTCGGTCTCGGGGATGTCCTCGTCGACCTCGTCCATCAGCGTGGAATCCACCGACACGACCGGCGCGGTCGCCACCGGGATCGCGCGCGTCGCGGTCTTGAACTTCTCGATGCTGAAATCGGGGCTGACCAGCGCCACATCGCCCTCGATCCGCACGGCCATGCCATACAGCGTCTCGATCAGCGCGATATGTTCACGCTTCTGGTTCATGAGGTAGTTGGCGATGCCCACGGGGCACTTGACCAGCACCTCGCGCGACCGCTTGCGCGTGCCCTCTTCCTCGATCTGGCGCAGGATCTGCAGCGCCATGCTGTCATCCGACCGGATCAGGCCCGTGCCGTGGCAATGCGGGCAAGGCTTCGTCGTGGCCTCGAGCATGCCGGGGCGCAGCCGCTGGCGGCTCATCTCCAGCAGGCCGAAGCCCGAGATGCGGCCCACCTGGATGCGCGCGCGGTCGGTCTTGAGCTTGTCCTTCAGGCGCTTCTCGACGGCGGCGTTGTTGCGGCGCTCGTCCATGTCGATGAAGTCGATGACGATCAGGCCTGCAAGATCGCGCAGGCGCAGCTGGCGCGCCACCTCTTCCGCGGCCTCCAGGTTGGTCTTGAGCGCCGTCTCCTCGATCGAGCCTTCCTTGGTGGCGCGGCCCGAGTTCACGTCGATCGCCACCAGTGCCTCGGTCACGCCGATCACGATGTAGCCGC
>CAZNMV010000004.1:0-3741 GCA_964573835.1 uncultured Aestuariivita sp.
TTTGTCAGTTTGTAGCGGGCCTTGGCGGGCAATCCTCGCCCACCACGGTGCCGTCATAGGCGCGTTCGCCGCAATCGTTGAGATCGTGCCAGACAAAACCGCGCCCGTCCTGCGTGACCGCGACGATGCGGTCGACGCCGTAGCGCACGTTCTTTCCGCCCAGAAACGCCATCGCCGTCCCGGCCTTGAGTTCTGCCGCAATCGCCTCGGCGTCGAAGCAACCGAACCAGAAGGGCGCGTTGCGCGGGGTCGCGTCGTCCAGCACGACGAACCGCGCAGCCAGATCGGCGGGGGCAAGTTCGGTCGTGAAACAGGCGCGATACCGGATGGGCGAGCTTTCGGCATCTATCGCCTCGAACCCGGCATAGGCCAGTGCCTCGGCCGCGCCGCTGCCCTGCGCGACAAGCTGAACCGCCTGCCCGTCGTCGGCGACGCTGTCATAGAACCCGAAGACCTGCAGATAATACAGCGCCCCGCCCGCAATCGCGGCGCACAGAAGAATGACGATGCCGACGAACTTGCCGCTCATCCCGTCCACCCGCCCGCGCGGGTCTGCACGAAGGCGTCCGCGCAGGCCTTGGCCAGCGTCCGCACCCGCCCGATATAGGCCTGCCGTTCGGTGACCGAGATCACGCCCCGCGCATCCAGCAGGTTGAAGATGTGGCTGGCCTTGATGCACTGGTCATAGGCCGGGTGCGCCATGACGATGCGGCGGCCGGTCTTGGGGTCGTCCGCCTCCTGGGCGAGGATCGCGCGGCATTCGCCCTCGGCCTCCTCGAAGTGGCGCAGCAGGAGGTCGGTATCAGCCACGTCGAAGTTCCAGCGGGCATATTCCTCTTCGGTCTGCCGGAAGACGTCGCCATAGCTCAGCGCGATGGGCGCGGCGGGGTCGTTGAAGGGCATATCCATCACATGGTCGATGCCAAGCACATACATCGCCAGCCGTTCCAGCCCATAGGTCAGCTCGCCCGAGACCGGGTGGCAGTCATGCCCGCCGACCTGCTGGAAATAGGTGAATTGCGACACTTCCATCCCGTCGCACCACACCTCCCAGCCCAGCCCCCAGGCCCCCAGCGTCGGGCTTTCCCAGTCATCCTCGACAAAGCGGATATCATGCAGTGCGGTGTCGATGCCGATGGCGCGCAGGCTGCCCAGATACAGCTCCTGCAGATCGGGCGGGCTGGGTTTGATGAGCACCTGGAACTGGTAGTAATGCTGCAGGCGGTTGGGGTTCTCGCCATAGCGCCCGTCGGTCGGACGGCGCGAGGGCTGGACATAGGCCGCGGCCCAGGGGTTGGTGCCCAGCGCGCGCAGCGTGGTCGCCGGGTGGAACGTGCCCGCGCCCACCTCCATGTCGTAGGGCTGCAGGATCGCGCAGCCCTTCGACGCCCAGTAGGTCTGCAGGCGCAGGATGATCTCCTGGAACGAACGGGGCGGCGCGGCGTCTGTCATCGGGGCTGCTTCCTGCGGCTGGGGTCGCGGTGCGCGCTTTCTCTAGGCCGCGCAGGGGGCAGGGTCAACGGGGGCGGAATGTTCCGCAGTAGCCACAGGTCGGACGGCGCGCGCGCAGGCCATGGTCAAGGTGCCCGAAACCGGGTTAAGTTGCCGCAAATGAAGAACAAGCATGGATCGACAGGGATCATGAAACCAGTATTGGCGGCGCTTGCCGCTTTGTTAATCGTTATCCTTTCCCCCGCCGCGCGTGCCCAGGAAGACATCGTCTGGGTCCAGATCGAGGCACAGCCCAGCCTGCAAGAGGCCGAAGCCGCGGCGCGGCGCTATGCGGGCCAGTTGCCCGATGTGAACGGGTTCACGCTCGGTGGTGGCTGGTATGCCATCCTGCTTGGCCCCTATACCCGGGCCGACGCCGAACAGGTGCTGCGTGTCTACCGCGCCGAAGGCCGGATCGCGCGCGACAGCTATGTCCAGATCTCGGGGCGTCTGGGCCAGCAATTCTGGCCCGTGGGTGCCGATCTACTGGCGCGCGGCGCGGTCGAAGCGCCGGTCGCCACGACCGATCCCGCTCCGCAGGCACAGACCGACACCCCCGTCGCCGCAGCCCCGGACGAAACCCCGGCCCAGGCCCGGCAGAGCGAGGCGCAGCTCGGCGCCGAAGACCGCCGCGCGCTCCAGATCGCGCTGCAATGGGCGGGCTTCTACACCGCCGCCATCGACGGCGCCTTCGGCGCCGGCACCCGCAGGGCCATGACCGACTGGCAGACCGCCAATGGCCATGACGCGACCGGCATCCTCACCACCGCGCAACGCGCCGAGCTTCTGGCGCAGTACAACGCGCCACTCACCGGCGTCGGCATGGCGATGGTCGCCGATGACGAGGCCGGGATCGAGATGCTGATGCCCATGGGCGAGGTCGCCTTCGATGCCCATGAAGCCCCCTTCGCGCGCTACACAAGCGCGGGCGATCTGGGGGTTCAGGTCTTCCTGATCTCGCAGCCCGGCGACCAGACGACGCTCTTCGGTCTTTACGAGATCATGCAGACGCTCGAGATCGTGCCACTGGACGGGCCGCGCGAACGCGGTGCCGACAGTTTCACCCTGACGGGCCGGAACGACCGGATCGTGTCGCATACCGAAGCCAGCCTGCAGGGCGGAGAGATCAAGGGCTTCACCCTGATCTGGCCCGTGGGCGACGAAGCCCGCCGCACCCGGATCCTGGACGAGATGCGCGCAAGCTTCACCCGGCTTCCCGGCGTGCTCGACCCCGCGGCGGGAACCGATCAGGCGCAGAATGTCGATCTGATCTCGGGCCTGCAGATCCGCCGCCCGCGCCTGTCGCGGTCGGGCTTCTATGTCGATGCCCGCGGCACCGTGATCACCACCGCCGAGGTAACGCGCGGCTGCACGCGCATCACGCTGGAACAGGATGTGGGCGCGGACGTGGTCACAATCGACGACGCGCTTGGCATAGCGGTGCTGCGCCCGCGCGAACCCATGGCGCCCGCGGTTGTGGCACGCCTGTCCGCCGACGTGCCGCGCCTGCAATCCGACGTGGCGGTTTCGGGCTTCCCCTATGAGGGCCTGCTGAACGCGCCGACGCTGACCTATGGCACGCTGGCCGATGTCACCGGCCTGCGCGGCGAGACAGAGCTCAAGCGGCTCGCGCTCAATGCGCTGCCGGGCGATGCGGGCGGCCCCGTCTTCGACAGCGCGGGCGGCGTGCTGGGGATGCTGTTGCCGCGCGACGACCGGGGCGCGCAACTGCCCCGCGACGTGAGCTTCGCCGCCAATGCCCGCGCCATCGGCGACGTTCTGGCGGCGGCGGGTCTGGGCGCACAGTCGGGCACCGGGAACGGGCAGGTGACCCCGGCGGAACTGAACCGCATCGCGACGGGGATGACCCTGCTTGTGAGCTGCTGGGACTGATCCTCAGACAACAAGCGCGGGCGTGACCCGAATCAGCGTCGGGCGGTCGGCCGCGAAGGCCGCCGCCAGCGCGCGGGCCAGGTCCGCCGCCGTGGCGGGTTCAGCCGCATGCGCGCCATAGGCGCGCGCCAGCGCCATGAAATCGGGATTGCGCGCGATCACGGCCTTTGGCGCGATCTGGGCACGGGTCATGCTGTCCTCGATCTCTTTCAACTTGCCATTGTCCCAGAGAATGATCGGAATTGGCAACCCCAGTTCCACCGCGACCCCGAGTTCCGCCATGGTATAGTGAAACCCGTAGTCACCGATGATTATCATTGTCGGTTTTCCAGGCCGTCCGACCGCGCCCCCGATACC
>CAZNMV010000004.1:3751-7505 GCA_964573835.1 uncultured Aestuariivita sp.
ACGCGTCATGCTGGCCTCGATCGCGCCCAGCTTGCCGTTGTCCCACAGCAAGATCGGCAGCGGCAGGCCAAGCTCGACCGCCGTGCCCAGTTCCTGCACCGTGTACTGAAAGCCGTAATCGCCTGCGATGGCGATTGTGGGCAGACCGGGCCGCGCCAGCGCCCCGCCGATGGCCGCGGGCAGTGCATAGCCCAGCGTGCCGAAGCCGAACGGATGGTGCCAGTGACCGGGGCGGGACATGTCCCAGATTTCCTTCGCCGCATAAGCGAACTGGGTCATGTCGGAATAGATCATCGCGTCATCCGGCAGGCAGGCGCGCAGGGCGTCCACCACCGGCACGACGCCGGGATATTCGGCCTCGACCTCGCCGCGCCAGCGGCGGCGGGCGGCGGCGATGGCGGCGGGGTCCCAGCAGGGCGCACGCGCCTCGGCCCGCGCGGGGATGGCGATGCGCAGCGCCTGCAGGAAGGCCCCGGCATCGGCCAGCACGGGAATGTCGCCCGCGCGGCACTGCGCCAGCACGTCGGGGTCGATGTCGATCCGCAGGACGGGGCAGCAATGCCCTGGATCGTCACGCCAGAGATCCACCTGCCCCAGTTCCGTGCCCGCCGCCACGATCAGATCGGCCTCGGCCAGCACCCGCGCGCTGTCGGGCCGGGAAAGATAGGACCCGAAGACCATGGGGTTGCCCTGTGGAACGCATCCGCGCCCGGCATAGGTGACAAAGGCCGCGCCCCCGGTCAGCGCCAGCAGGTCCGCCATCACCGGCGCGCCCCCCCGTGCGCCCCCGCCCAGAATGAAAAGCGGCTTTTTCGCCGACACCAGCGCCTGCAGGGCGCGCTCCAGCACGGCATCCGGCGCGCGCGGCAGGTCCGGCGCGGCAGGCGGCGCGGGCGGCGGGGCCGCGTCCCCTTCCAGCAGCGGGATCGGCACCTGCACATGACGCGGGCGCGGACGCGCCCCGGCAAAGGCCGCGAAGGCGCGGTCGATCAGCCCGTAGGCCGCATGCACGTCCCACGCCTCGTCCGAGGCGGCGCAGACCGTCGCGGCGGCCGCGCGCTGGTCCAGCATCTGGTGCAACTGCCCCTGCCGCGCCGCCACGTCAGCCAGCCCGGACGAAATCGCCAGCACCGGCACACTGTCGGACCAGGCCTGCCCCAGCGGCGTCATCAGGTTGGTCAGCCCGGGCCCCGTGATGACATAGGCCACCCCCGGCCGCCCCGAGGCGCGCGCATAGCCGTCCGCCATGAACCCCGCCCCCTGTTCGTGGCGCGCCAGGACATGGGTGATCCCCGCCTCTTCGATCCCGCGGTAAAGCTCCTGATTGTGGACGCCGGGAATGCCGAAGATCACATCGACGCCGCGCGCCTTGAGCATGTGCGAGATTTGCGCGCCAAGGGGTCGCTGCATGTCAGTCCCTCCAGAACCGGATGGTGAAGATGGCGAAGACGACCAGAAGCTCGAGCCGCCCGATCAGCATGGCAAGCGACAGGATCCACTTCGCCGTGTCGTTCAGCCCCGCGAAACTGCCCGCAGGCCCGATCTCCGGCCCGAGACCGGGGCCGATATTGGCCAGCGCCGCCGCCGCCCCGGACACGGATGTGATCAGGTCGAGCCCCGTCATCCCCAGCGCCACAGCCACCACGCCCAGCGTGACCACGAAGAACATGAAGAACGACATCACCGAATTCAGCACATCCTCACCCACCGGCCGCCCGTCATAGCGCGGTGTGAAGACGCCGCTCGGCAGGCGGATACGCAGCAATTGCACCCGGATCGACGCGAACAGAAGCTGATAGCGGAAGATCTTTATGGAACAGGCTGTCGACCCGGCGCAGCCGCCGATCAGGCCGATGAAGAACAAAAGCGCGACCGCGAAACTGCCCCAGGTCATGTAGTTGGCGCTGGCATAGCCGGTGCCCGTGATCAGCGACATCGTGTTGAACAGCGCCTTGCGGAAGGCCTCTTCGCCGCGCAGGTGGTCCTGCGACATCACCCAGAGCGTCAGCGCCAGAACGATCACCCCCGCCGTGACGAAGAAGGCCCTGACCTGCGTGTCCTGCAGAAGCGGTTTGGGATCGCCCGCCACGAACTGCACGAAGCGCACGAAGGGCAACGCTGCCAGCCCCATGAAGACGACGGCGACATATTCCGCCCCGCGGCCCAGCGCCGCAAAGGATGAATCCGACGTCGCGAAGCCCCCCGTCGCGATGGTGGTCATCGCATGCACCGTCGCATCGAACCCACCCAGCCCCGCCAGCATGTAGCACAGCCCGCAGATCAGCGTGAGCGACACATAGATGACCGAGATGCTGCGCGCGATCTGCGTGGCGCGCGGCAGGATCTTGCCCAAGGTGTCGAAGGCTTCCGACCGGAAAATCTGCATGCCGCCCACGCGCAGTTCCGGCAGGAACACCATGGCGACGATGATGATCCCGATGCCGCCCAGCCATTGCAGGATCCCGCGCCACAGAAGCAGCCCCTCGGGCAGCGTATCGAGCCCTTCGATCACCGTGGATCCCGTGGTGGTCAGACCCGACATCGCCTCGAAGAAGGCGTCGACGAAGCGCAACTCAGTCTCGCCCAGCATGAAGGGCAGCGCCCCGAAGATCGGCAGCGCGACCCAGACGGTCGTGGTCAGAAGAAAGGTCTGCTGGATCGTCAGCCCTTCCTTCACGCCATTGGCGCAGGCCAGCGCCATGATCGTGCCGACCACGATGGTCAGCGCGGCGCTTTCAAGGAAGGCAGGCCAGTGCCCGTTGCCCAGGACAAGGTCGAGGACCAGCGGCGCCAGCATCGTCGCGCCGAGAACTGCGACCAGAAGGCCGATGACGTATCCGACGGGTCGCAGGTCGAGCATGGGGCCGAGCGTTGGCCCGCCCCATGCATGCTGTCAAGCGGCAAGCCCGGTGGGTCTCAGCCTTTCGCGGCGACTTCGGGCATGGCGGGCGGCGTCGCGGGCGCACGGGTGCGGCGCGGATGCGGCGCGGCGGGCTGGGCCGGCTTGGCCGCGGTCTTGGCCGCGCGGGCGGTCTTGGGCGCCGGCTTGGGCGCGGCGGGCTTGCGGGCCGGGGCGGGCGCGGCCGCCTTTCGGGCCGGGGCGACAGGACGCGCGGCAGCGGCGCGCAGGGCGCGCACATGGGCGAAGGGCGCCTCGATCATGGATTGTGTCAACACGGTCGCAAGCCGCAGCTGCGCCCCCATCACATGGCCCACGACCCGGAAATAGGCCGAGGAAAGTTCAAGCTGTTTCTGTATCGGGCTCATTGTTCTCACTCCGATTCGGGATCTTGCGGGCACCGCGCGGGAAGCGCGGACCCTGTTGCAGCAGACGTTGGCGATTGCTGCGCGCCTTGTGCGAGAAAGGTTCGATTAGCGCCCAGGCCACCTCGTCCGGGCGCCGCCCCGCGACCGCGCGCAGCGTGCCGCCCACCATCGCCTCGGTGAAGGTGGGCAGCTTTTCTTCAACCATTACGCGGGCTTCCGCGGGATCAACCCGCCAGGCCCCGCCCAGCCCCAGCAGCCGCATGACCATCACGCTCTGGACATCCGCGACCAGTCGGCCGCAAGCGACCCACATGTGCATTGTCCGCGCGGCGTGTTCGGTCAGACGCTCCATTGGCTCTCCTTTCCCGGGCGCAACGCGCGCGCAGGGATCTGACCTGCAGATTACAGGCAGAACGGGCCTTGGTGAAGGTTTTTTCTGCGTTGCAGCATTGCGGGCGCAGAAAATTCGGGCCTTGTGGCCCGGGCG
>CAZNMV010000004.1:7605-11568 GCA_964573835.1 uncultured Aestuariivita sp.
CGGGCGGGCGGATGCAAGCAGCCCTGACGGGGGTGGCCCCCTCAGCCGACGTGGAACAGCGTCGCGAAGAGCCGCGGATCAAGGCTCGCCTGTGCGAAGGTCGGGCCTTCGGTCAGGATCGACACCGCATCATGGCTGTGCAGGCTTTCCTGGTGGCTGGCGATCACGCGGAAGTCCCCCACACGATGATCGGCAAGCAGCACCTCGCAGAACAGCCGTGCCGCATCTTCCACGAAGATCGGGTTGGCGGCATTCAGTTCGGCGAAGGCCTGTTCATCCTCACGCTTGACCATGACCTGCGTCTCGGTCGGCACGGCGCGGCGGCAGGCCTCGATCAGGTCCTCGAACCACAGGCAGTCCTGTGCATCGTCAAGCACGACCGAAATCCGCGCGACCGACCGCTGCGAATGCGGCGTGGCCAGCTGACCGCGTAGGGCGCGTGCATGTTCTGACAGTTCCAGCGAACAGGGGCAGGTCGACGAATAGACATAGTCGAGATGCATGATCCGCGACCGCACGCCGGCACGTTCGACCAGTTCCAGCGCGATATCGTAATACTGATACCCCTCCAGACCCGAGCGCAGGCTTTTCACCTTCATCGGAAAGGAAAAGCGCATCTGGATGCGCGCGTCGAAGCTGCCGAGGTCCGACTTGTAATCGTCCAGCGCCGCCTCGATCACGCCGAAGCTGAAGGTCCGGTCGGCATGGGCGTAGAAGGACCGCATGATGCGGCTCATGTTGATTCCCTTCTTGTCCGCCTCGAGGCTGACCGTGCCCGTGACCGAGGTTTCCAGCATCATCTCGCCCGCGTCACGGGTGCGCACGCGCAAGGGCAGGCGGAAGTTGGAAATGCCCACATGCTGGATGCGCTGGCGCGCTCCGCGGATCAGGCTCGACGGGCCGTTCTGCAGATCGGGCAGCGTGTCCTTGTAGGCGCTGTCCACGGTGAAGCCTTCGGGATAGACCCGCGCCAGCGCGGGGTAATCCACCCCGGCCGCTCCCGGCACCAGCCGCGCAACCGACGGATCCAGCTCGACGATATCCGCCTTGCTGGCCGACTGGGCCCATTTGCGCAATGTGTTCAGCGCCGCCGCGGCCTCGTCGCGGTCGGGCGTCGCGTCAATGTTTGGCGCGTGGATGTTCATGAAGTCCCCCTCAGGTCTGCCGGTCCCGCAAAAGATAGGTTCCGGAGAAATCTATTTCCAACTTGCTGAAGGTATACGCGCCTGACGGGGTGCCAGATCACTCGGCGCGGCGCGTCACGCCGCCTCGAGCGCCTGCAGGATGTCGGCGATCAGATCATCCGCATCCTCGATCCCGACCGAAATGCGAACGAGGCCCGGTGTGATGCCCAGAAGCTCCTTCTGGTCCTGCGGCAGGCGCTGGTGCGTCGTCGTGGCGGGATGGGTGACGATGCTTTTCGCATCGCCCAGGTTGTTGGAAATCTTCGCAATCTTCAGCGCATTGAGAAACCGGAAGGCCGCCCCCTGCCCGCCCGTCAGATCGACCGCGACGACCGTGCCGCCCTTGTCCATCTGCGCCATGGCCAGCGCGTGCTGGCGGTGCGAGGGATGGCCGGGATAGATCACGCGCGACAGCTTCGCGTGCCCCTGCAGCGCCCCGGCCAGACGCAGCGCGGTGTCAGACTGGGCATTGACGCGCAGGCTCATTGTCTCGAGCCCCTTGAGCATGACCCAGGCGGTGAAAGGCGACATCGCGCCGCCGGTATGCTTCATGTAGGGCTCGACCACCTTGCGGATGAAATCACGCCGCCCCAGGATCACGCCGCCCAGCGTGCGGCCCTGCCCGTCGATATGCTTGGTGGCCGAATAGATGACCACGTCGGCACCCTGCGCGATGGCGCGCGAAAAGACCGGGGTGGCAAAGACATTGTCCACCAGAACCAGCGCACCCACCCTGTGGGCCAGCGCGCAGACCCCTTCGATATCAATGACTTCCAGCGTGGGGTTGGAAATCGACTCGAAGAACACCGCGCGCGTGCCGGGGCGGATCGCCTCGGCCCATTGATCCATGTCGGTGCCGTCGACCAGTTCGACCTCGACGCCGTAGCGGCGCAGCACCTCTTCCAGAACGTAAAGACACGACCCGAAGAGCGCCCGCGCCGCGACCACCCGGTCGCCCGCCTTCAGCATCGCCATCAGCGCGCCCGACACCGCCGCCATGCCGCTTGCCGTGGCAAAGCCGTCCTCGGCCCCTTCGAGAAGCGCGATGCGCTCTTCGAACATGGCGACCGTGGGGTTGCCGTAGCGCGCATAGATGAATTCGTCGGGCCCCGCCTGCAGGAACCGCGCCTCGGCCGCCTCGGCGCTGTCATAGACGAAGCCCTGGGTGAGGAAGATCGCCTCGCTCAGTTCGCCATACTGGCTGCGGCGCGTGCCGCCATGCACGGCCGCCGTGCGCGGTTTCCAGGTGTCGGACATCGCTTCCTCCTTCCATCGCGGGCAGGCGACACGAAAAACCCCCAGTCGCGGCCACGCGAAAGGGGGTCTTTCCTCGGGCCCTTTTAGCGGAGGTGTTTAACGTGGCCCGCAAGCTGGATTCAAATCGCCACTCTCACGCGATCTAGTCGCGCGCGGGGCTCCGAGTCAAGCCGCGCCCGGCGTGGCCCGCAGGCAACGTTACCGCACCGTCACGCATGCTTCACCGATCTGTCACGCCGCTCTGCCATAGCCGCACCAACAAGATATAGTCGGAGCAACCTGCCATGCCCCTGATCCTTGTCGATGCTCAGGCCCAACGCGCCCAGCTTCACGCCCAGGGCGGCAACACACCGCTGGCCGGGGCCTTCGCCCGCCGCGATCCTTCAGGGCGCGGCCCGGTCATCATCCTGCTGCACGGGCGCAAATACCGCCCCGGCACGACCGACGCCTGCCCGCACCGACATCTCTTCACCACCTCCGCAGAAGCACCCTGGGCCTGGTCGCGGCATCTGGGCTTCGGCACTGGCCACAAGGGCGAAGGCCTCGGCATCGGCTTCGGCTGGAATGCGCGCCAAAGCCCCGCACGCGCGCTGGCCTCGGCGCGGGCCGCGGGCCTGGCACTCGCCGATACGGTGGCCGCGATCCGGGCGGTCTGGCCCGACCGCCCGGTTCACATGCTGGCCCATTCCATGGGCAGCGAAGTGGCCCTGACCGCGCTGCCGCACCTGCGCGCGGGCGACGTGGCGCGGATGATCTTCATGACCGGTGCCAGCTACCGCAGCACGGCAGAGGCCGCCCTTGACACGCCGGCGGGCCGCACCTTGGAACTGGTCAACATCACCAGCCGGGAAAACGATCTTTTCGACTTCCTGTTCGAACGGCTGACCCGCGCGCCGCGCCCCGGCGACCGCGCCATCGGTCAGGGGCTGGACGCGCCGAATGCGCTGACGGTCGAACTCGACTGCCCGCGCACGCTGCGGCATCTGTCGGACATGGGCCACCCCGTCGCCGCCCCGCGCCGCCGCATCTGCCACTGGTCGGCCTATACAAGGCCGGGCGCGCTGCGCTTCTATGCGGGTCTTCTGCGCGATGGCGACCGGCTGACGCTGCCGCGCCTGCGCGCGGGCCTGCCCGACGCCCCCGCGCCGCGCTGGTCGCGCCTTCTGCCGATCCCCTCCGCCCCGATGGGCGAGGTGATGGAGGCTTAAGGCCTGTCGTCCTTCTCGGGCTCGATCACATAGGGTTGCAGCGCCACAAGCTGCCACCACATGAACGCGAACAGCGCCAGCGGAAAGCCGAAGGTTTCGATCTTGACCCAGAGATCGGTCGACATCGTGCGCCAGACGATCTCGTTCGCCACCGCCAGCGCGACGAAGGCCATGCAAAGCCGCCGGGTCAGGATCATCCAGCCCTCGTGCCGCATCGGCATCGCGTCTTCCATCACCAGCTGCAGCCAGGGCTTGCCGCGCGCCAGCCCGATGCCCAGCAGCCGATGGGCGTGTTTTTGGGGCAAGGCTGTGAT
>CAZNMV010000004.1:11578-30653 GCA_964573835.1 uncultured Aestuariivita sp.
CCTCGTGCCGCATCGGCATCATGCTGGCCATGACCCATTCCAGATAGGACCGCCCCTGCGCCAGCCCGATGGCCAGAACCACCGCCAGCGACCCCCAGACGATGGTCGTCTTCATCTTGAAGAAGCGTTCGTCATTGAACCACGCGGTCAGCCCGCCGAAGAAGATCACCATGAAGGCGGTGAAGATCTGCATGCGGCTCAACTCGCCCGTGAGCCGCCACAGCACCCCGATCGCCGCCAGCAAAATCGGCACGAAGGCGAGCGTGGCCACGATGAAGCCGGAATACTCCGTGCCACTGATGGTGAAGGTCTGGTCCCGCAGCCGCAGATAGATCACGAAGAACGCGATCGGCGGGCCCAGTTCGAGGAGCTGCCGCAGGAAGGGGTTGATTTCGCGTTTCTCGGCCATTCGTTCGCCTTTCAGCCTCCGAACTCAACTATCACCGCGCCCAGCGCAATCAAGGCCATAAGCGCCATCCGTCGCGGCCCGACCGTTTCCTTGAGGAACAGCCAGCCGATGATCGCCGCGAAGACAGT
Organism: uncultured Aestuariivita sp.; assembly: GCA_964573835.1. Classification (GTDB taxonomy): domain Bacteria; phylum Pseudomonadota; class Alphaproteobacteria; order Rhodobacterales; family Rhodobacteraceae; genus JAGYKE01. Next base: position 12,116 of record CAZNMV010000004.1, read on the forward strand.
CGAGGTTTCGCGCAGGATCGCGGCCTCGCCCACCTTGTCGAGCCGCGTGGCCAGCATGACCGACCCGAAGCTGAACCAGCCGACCAGCGCCCCGATCAGCCCGCGCGCCAGAAGCGGGCGCAGCGCCACGCCCGACAGCCGGTGGCGCATTCCGAGGCCCACCAGAAGCGGAAAGTCGATGCCGGTGACAAAGAAGAACCACGCAAGGAAGGTGAAGGGATCGGCCGAAGCGCGGATGCCGTAAGCGTCGTAGGTGGTGTAAAGCGCCACGAACAGCCCCGTCGCCACCGCCCAGGCCAGCGCAGGGCGCAGCGTGGCACGGTCCTGCACCAGATAGATCGCGTTATAAAGCGCCAGCCCGAACAGCCCCGCCATCAGCACCATCACGCCCAGCCACTGCACGGGCGTGAAGACCTCGGCGAAGATCAGCCAGGCCCCGAACACGGTGAACAAGGGCCCCGTTCCGCGCACCACCGGATAGACGACCGTATAGGCCCCCTTGGAATAGGCCTGCGCCTGCAGGTACTTGTACCCGAAATGGATCACCACCGCGCCTGCCAGGATCGGCCAGAGATGGGGTTCCGGCCAGGGCACGAGAAACAGCGCGACGGGCGTGGAGAGTACGACAAGCCAGCCGTCGATGGCCGCACGGGTTATCCAGGGATCGTGCCTTCCCTTCTGCAGCGCGCCGAAGACCGCATGCAGCAGCGCTGCCAGCAACGCCAGCGCCATGGCGAGATTGCTTCCCGTCTCGGTCCCTTCGATCGAAACGATCCAGTCGCTCATGTCCGGACTGACCCGCGGAACGGGCAGCGGCGGCATCTCGCGTATTTTTGACCAAAAAGAAGCAGGGCGGTTCTACCTGTCCAGCCCTGTGAGCGCCGCAGCGAAATCCTGCGGATCGAAAGGGGAAAGGTCGTCGATCTGTTCGCCCACGCCAATGGCATGGATCGGCAGCCCGAACCGGTCGGCCAGCGCCACCAGCACGCCGCCCTTCGCCGTCCCGTCGAGCTTGGTCATGACAAGGCCGGTGACGTCCGACACCTCCTGAAAGATCTTCACCTGGTTGAGCGCGTTCTGACCCGTCGTCGCATCGAGCACGAGAAGCGTGTTGTGCGGCGCGGTCTCGTCCTTCTTGCGGATCACGCGGACGATCTTGGCCAGTTCCTCCATCAGGTCGGCGCGGTTCTGCAGCCGCCCCGCCGTGTCGATCATGAGAAGGTCCGCGCCGTCCGCCTGCGCCTTCGTCATCGCGTCGAAGGCAAGGCTTGCGGGGTCCGACCCTTCGGGCGCGGTCAGGACAGGAACGCCCGCCCGGTCGCCCCAGACCTGCAGCTGCTCGACCGCCGCGGCGCGGAACGTGTCGCCCGCCGCGATCACCACCTTCTTGCCCGCCGCGCGGAACTGCGAGGCCAGCTTGCCGATGGTCGTCGTCTTGCCCGACCCGTTCACCCCCACCACCAGCACCACCTGCGGGCGCTTGGGATAAAGCGGCAGGGGCTTTGCCACGGGTTCCATCACGCGGGCGATCTCGTCGGCGAGAAGCTGCTTGATCTCGTCGACCGACAATTTCCGGCCCATCCGCCCCTCGGCCAGGTTCGCGGTGACGCGCAGCGCAGTGTCGACACCCATGTCCGAGGCGATCAGCAATTCCTCGAGGCTTTCGAGCATCGCATCATCGAGCGTGCGGCGCACCACGGCCTTGCTGTCGCCACGTCCGAACAGACGGCCGAGCAGACCACGTTTTTCGCCCTCCGCGCGCGGTTCGGGATCGGCGGGTTGCGGCGCTTCGACAGGAGGTTCGGGATCGGGCAGTTCGGTGGGCGCGGGGCCGGGCACGGGGTCGCCCGGGGCGGGGGTCGGATCGGGTTCCGCCGGGATGGCGGGGGGTTCCGGTGCCGGTTGCGGCAGTTCGGGCGGGGCGGGATCGGGCCGGGGCCCGGACGACTGCAGATCCGATGGCGGCAAATCGGGCGGCCGCACATCGGGCGGCGGCACATCGGGCGTGCCGCCTTCGCCCACGATCGCTTCGAGCCCTTCGTCCAGCTTCGAGGAGGACCGGAACAGCCTGTCCCTGAGTTTGCTGAAAAACACCATGCCGCCCTCCCGCGCTCGGACCCTTCACTTAGTCCCGTTTGATCAGGGATGAAAGATCGGGCGAACAAAACCCGCGCCCATGAGTATACAGGCCTGCCCCCCGACATAAAGCAGCCACAGCATGACCGAGGCGGGACGTTGCCACACCGACGCCGGCGCCATGCGGAACCGCTGAAGGGCCAGGATCGCATCCGACAGGATGAAGGCCATGGCCCCGGTCAGGGCCAGCGCATGCCCTCCGGGCAGACCCAGCGCGGCAACGCCCATCACGGTGATGAGACCGACATAGACCCGCACCGGCCAGCGCAGCGCCCCGGCATGCGGGGTCAGCCAGACCTCGGTCGACAGCGCCAGCGCCACCAGCGCGAGGACAGGCAGAAGCGGCGGCGCGCCGGTCGACAGGCCGAAGAAAGCCACCACATAGGCCAGATGGGCCAACGCGAAGGCCACGAGCCCAATGAGGAAGGAGCGCTCGCCGTCGCGTGACAGCGCGATGTCGCCCAAAGCCGAGAGAACCAGCGCCGCGATGATGACGGGATCGGCGAACCCGGCCAACCCGGCGGCAGCGAAGGCCGCAAGAGGCACCGCCTTGACCGCCGTCTTCCACCGCCCCGGCCCGCGATGGCAGAAGAACGCCGCATAGATCAGCGCGAAGACCAGCCCCAGCGCCAGGCAGCCCCAGATCAGCGACTGGCGCAGCGCGATTTCCCCGATCACCGTCATGTTCTGGCCCGCATCGGCGTCATCCCGCCCTTCTGCCCCGTTGACGCGCATTTGACACGCTTTGGCCTCACGACGGCACCCCGCTTCATGCTAGAGTACAAAAAACCCTGCCCGAGCAGTGATATGTCGCGTTTCCTGATTGCCCCGGCCCTGCCGATGGTTCTTCTTCTCTTCGCCTCGCTGAACGGGGGCTGGTGGGCGGCGGCGGCCCTTCTGGGCATGACCGCCTTCGTGTCGGGGATGGACCGGCTTGTCCTGACCGCGCCTGAGGCCGAACCCGGCCCGGGCGTCAGCACCGCGCACCGCCTGTCGGTGGCGCTGGGTCTTGCACATCTGGGGGTGCTGCCTCTGGGTGTCTGGGCCTTGTCGCAAGATACATTCAGCCTGCCCGCCTCGCTGGCACTGGCGGGGGCGCTGGCGCTGTTCATGGGGCAGGTCGCCAATTCGAACGCGCATGAACTGATCCACCGGGGCGGGCGCTGGCCCCGGCGGCTGGGGGCTGCGGTCTATGCCTCGATGCTGTTCGGGCACCATGCTTCGGCGCATCGGCTGGTGCATCATGTCCATGTGGCCACCCCGGGCGATCCGAATTCCGCACCGCTTGGCATGGGGTTCTGGGCATATCTGCCGCGCGCATGGGTCGGGTCCTTCGTCGAAGGCTGGCGCGCTGAAACCCGGCTGCGCAAGGGCGGGCGGGGCGGCCTGCACCCTTACATCCTCTACGCCGCCGGATCGGTGGCGGCACTGGCGCTCGCCCATGTGCTGGGCGGGGCCAAGGGCGTGGCGATCTGGGTGGCGCTCTCGCTTTACGCGCAGGCACAGCTTCTGCTGTCGGATTACGTCCAGCATTACGGTCTGCGCCGCGTGCAGACGGGTTGCGGCGCATGGGAACCGGCGGGCCCACGCCATTCGTGGAACGCCCCGCACTGGTATTCGGCGGCCATGATGCTGAACGCGCCGCGCCATTCCGACCACCACCTGCACCCGGCCCGCGCATTCCCCGACCTCGCGCTCGACGACCGGACGATGCCGATGCTGCCCCGGTCCCTGCCGGAAATGGCGGTGCTGGCGCTGTTCCCGCCGCTGTGGCGGCGTGTGATGGACCGGCGCGCGCGCGCCTGGGCCAGCCCGGCCGAGGATCGCAGCGATATCGCGCCGAAACCGCACCGGGACCATGGCGTCGCCGGGGCGCATCTGTCAGGCTGAACTCATGTCGTTTCGCGCCCTGATTCTGGCCGCAGCCCTTGTCTGGCCCGCTGTTGCCCCGGCTGCAGACCCGCTCTCGGCGGCCGAGTTCGAGGCCTATACCACCGGCAAGACATTGTTTTATGGCGTGAACGGGCAGATCTACGGCGCCGAACGCTACCTGCCCGGGCGCCGCGTGGTATGGACCTTTCTCGACGGCGACTGCAAGGACGGCGTCTGGTACGAACAGAACGGCGACATCTGCTTCGAATACGAGGATTTCGGCCCCCCGCAGTGCTGGCGCTTCACGCTGGGTCCCAGCGGGCTGATCGCGGAATTCACCAGCGATCCCGGCGTGGCCCAATTCTACGAGGCGCAGGATACCGGAGGCGAGATGCAGTGCCTCGGCCCGAAGATCGGGGTCTGAGGAGGCCTCAGAACAGGCTGCCCTGCTCCGGCGGTTCGGTCTTGCCTTTCGCCGCCGCCCGTCCCCCCAGCGCCAGCTTGCCATCCGCGAATTCGATCTCGAGCGACCGCGCCGCTTCGGCCGCACGCCGCGTGGTGACCAGCGCACCGTCGCCTCGCACCACCGCATAGCCGCGCGCCAGCGTCGCCTTGTAGCCCAGACTGTCCTGCAGCCGCGCCAGCGCATCGAGCCGCGCCTGCCAGCGCGCCACCTGCCCCTGCCCCGCCGCCGACAGCCGCCGCGCCAGCGCGCCCAGATCGCGGCGGCGGCGTTCGGCCTCGGCCCGCAGGCGCAGCGGTTGCAGCGCGCGCGCCCGCCGTTCGAAGGCGTCGCGCCGCGCGGACACGCCGCGCGCCAGCGCCGGGGCGAGCCGCGCGCCAAGCCGGTCAAGCGCCTGCCTCCGATCGCCCAATGCGCGGTGCAGAAGCCGCGGCCGCAACGGGCCTGCGACCTCGGTCAGGCGCTGGCGGCGGCGCTGCACGCCACGTTCGAGCGCCTGCGTCAGGCGGTCGGAAACCATGTCGAGCCGCTGGCGCGGGCTGTCGAGCAGCCGTTCCGCCCGGGGCAGCGCGCGAGAGAGATCCGCCAGCCGCTGACGGCGCGCAGATACCGCAGTGCCCGCCGCCCGCGACAGGCGTGCGCCCTGCCCCTCGGTCCAGGCCAGAAGGTCAAGCCGCACCGGCACCGCAAGCTCCGCCGCCGCCGTGGGCGTGGGCGCGCGCCGGTCGGCGGCGAAGTCGATCAGCGTCGTGTCCGTCTCGTGCCCCACCGCCGAGATGAGCGGGATGGCCGACGCCGCCGCCGCCCGCACGACCGCTTCATCGTTGAAACCCCAGAGATCCTCGACCGATCCGCCACCGCGCGCCACGATGATGAGATCGGGACGCGGCAGCGCGCCCCCGGGGCTCAGCGCGTTGAAACCGCGGATCGCACGCACCACTTCGGGGGCGCATTTCTCGCCCTGCACGGCGACAGGCCAGATCAGCACCTTGCGCGGAAACCGGTCGCGCAGGCGGTGCAGGATGTCGCGGATCACCGCGCCCGAGGGCGAAGTGACGACCCCGATGATCCCCGGCAGAAACGGCAGGGGCTTCTTGCGCGCCTGATCAAAGAGCCCCTCTGCCGCCAGCGCCGCCCGGCGCTTTTCCAGCATCGCCATCAGCGCGCCCATGCCGGCGGGGCGGATGTCGTCGATCACCATCTGGTATTTCGACTGGCCGGGGAAGGTGGTCAGGCGGCCCACTGCCACCACCTCCATCCCTTCCTCGACCGGGGTCTGCAGGCGGGCGGCCACGCCCTTCCACATCACCGCCGACAGCACCGCGCGGTCGTCCTTGAGATCGAGATAGACATGACCCGAGCGCGGAAAGCTGACCCGCCCCACCTCGGCCCGCACGCGGACATGGGCAAACTCGCCCTCGATCATGCGCTTGATCGCGCCCGAGATTTCCGAGACCGAAAATTCCGGCGCGTTCTGTCCGGGCTGGGGATCGTCGATCAGGTCCATGTCGTGCCTTGTGATGCGGTTGGGGTCAGCTTAGAACGCACCCGACCGAAGGCCAAGTCGGAGTAATCCATGAACATCCTGATCCTCGGCAGCGGCGGGCGGGAACATGCGCTGGCCTGGGCGGTGCTGCAGAACCCCAAATGCGACAAGCTGATCGTCGCGCCCGGCAATGCCGGGATCGCGCAGATCGCGGATTGCGCGGCGCTCGACATCCTCGACGCGGGGCTTGTGGTGACCTTCGCGGAAGAAAACGCCATCGACTTCGTCATCATCGGCCCCGAAGCGCCGCTGGCCGCGGGCGTGGCGGACCGCTTGCGCGAGGCGGGCCTCCTCGTCTTCGGCCCCTCGGCGGCGGCCGCGCGGCTGGAGGCCTCGAAAAGCTTCACCAAGGAGATCTGCGACGCCGCGGGCGCGCCGACGGCGGCCTATGGGCACTTCACCGACGCGGGAGCCGCCAAGGCCCATGTGCGCGCGCAAGGCGCGCCCATCGTCGTCAAGGCCGACGGGCTTGCAGCGGGCAAGGGCGTGATCGTCGCCATGACCGAGGACGAGGCCATTGCGGCCATCGACGACATGTTCGGCGGTGCCTTCGGCGGCGCAGGCGCGGAAGTGGTGATCGAGGAATTCATGGAAGGCGAAGAGGCGTCGTTCTTCGTCCTCTGCGACGGCGAGACAGTGCTGCCCATCGGCACCGCGCAGGACCACAAGCGCGTGGGCGAGGGCGATACCGGCCCCAATACCGGCGGCATGGGCGCCTATTCGCCCGCCCCCGTGCTGACCGACGCCGTGGCACAGCGCGCGCTCGACGAGATCGTGCGCCCCACCATGGCCGAGATGGCGCGGCGCGGCATGCCCTATCAGGGGGTGCTTTACGCCGGGCTGATGATCCGCGACGGCGCACCGCGGCTGGTGGAATACAATGTCCGCTTCGGCGACCCGGAATGCCAGGCGCTGATGATGCGGCTGGGCGCGCAGGCCTTCGACCTGATGCATGCCGCCGCCGAAAGGCGGCTGAGCGAGACCGATGTCACCTGGGCCGAAGACCACGCGATAACGGTGGTGCTGGCCGCGCGCGGCTATCCCGGCGATTACGGGAAGGGCAGCGTGATCCGCGGCCTCGACACCCTGCCCGAGACGAGCTTTGCGATGTGCTTTCACGCCGGCACCGCGCTGCGCGACGGGCAGGTGGTGGCCACGGGGGGCCGCGTTCTGAACGCCACGGCGCGGGGCGCGACGCTGGCCGAGGCGCGCGACCGCGCCTATGCGATGGTCGATGCGATCGACTGGCCGGAAGGCTTCTGCCGTCGTGACATCGGCTGGCGGGCGCTGGACGCAGAGGGCTGAGGGGGCTCTGCCCCCGCGGCCCGTGCCGGGCCGCCCCCCGGGATATTTGTGAACCCGAAGAAGCAGGGGACCTGCGTCAGCGGCAGGCCATCGCCGCGTCGACCGCGGCCGGGCTGAAGGGGCCGAGGTCGCGGGTCTGGATGCGCCCGTCTTCGAGGCGCGAGGCCATGACGCGCGACCAGCCGGCATCGGCGGTGACGATCTCGGGCCCCTGCCCGCAATCGCGCAGGCCGCCGATAATGAAGGGCTCGCCGATGCGGTGATTGGTCAGGCCGCCGCGGTCGGCGACATGGGTCAGCGCACCGCCGTCGTAGCGCCAGATGCGCAGGACGCGGGCGAGGTGGGGGCGGTCGATGAAGGCGATCTCGACAGCGCCGTCGCCGTCGAGATCTGCGATGGCGGCAGGGGCAAGCCAGCGGTTGCGCGTGCCGATATGGGGGGTGGCGATGCGGGTCAAGCTTTCGCCGTCCAGCCGGTAGACGACGAGCGCCGCGCCTGCCGCGAAGCTGCTCTCGACCACCACCGCCTCGGGGACGCCGTCGCCGTCGAGATCATGCAGGCGCGGGGCGATGTCTTCGAAAACGGAAGTTTCGGGCAGCGTGACGCAGGTGTCGCGGCCCGAAACGGTCAGGCACAGGCGGCCCCATTCCGGCAGATCGCCCATGATGGCGTGACCATAGCGGTCGGTCGGGTCCGCGAAGCGGGCCGAGACGCTGTCGGCGGCGGCGGCCGATCCAGAAAGGATCAGGGCCAGCGCCGCCGCGCGCATCATCAGATCTGCTTTTCCGGCATCTGCACGACCAGACCGTCGAGCGCGTCGCTCACCTTGATCTGGCAGGTCAGGCGCGAGCGCTGCGGGTCGGGCTGGAAGGCGAAGTCGAGCATGTCTTCTTCCATGTCTTCTTTCGGCGGCAGTTTGCCGACCCAGTCGGGATGGACATAGACATGGCAGGTCGAACAGGCGCAGGCGCCGCCGCAATCGGCCTCGATGCCCGGAATATTGTTGTCGCGCGCGCCTTCCATCACGGTCAGGCCATTGGCCACCTCGACCACGTGTTCCTTGCCGCCATGCTCGATATAGGTGATCTTCGCCATCTTCGCTTGCTTTCCCTTGCCGTTTCGCCCGCGGGCCGTGCCCCTTCTAGACAAGCCATCTAGGGCAGGCCAGTCCCTTTTGCGACCCCGGAACGGTGTGCTTGCGACACGGGACAGATGTTCTATATTCGTTCTCATGACGCAATCCGCCCCCTTCTGGCCCCGGCCGCCCGCCTGCCTCACCGCCGCGCAGATGGAGGTGCCGCCGCAGGGCGCGCGGGTGGCGGTCGCGGGGCTCGTGATCCTGCGCCAGCGGCCCGGCACCGCGAAGGGGGTGATCTTCCTGACGCTGGAAGACGAGACCGGTGTCGTCAACATCATCGTCTGGAGGGGCATCTATGAACGCTTCCGCCGCGCGGTGGTGGCCGGACGGATGCTGCGGGTGACGGGGCGGCTGCAGCGCGCCCATGGCGTGACCCATGTCCTGGCCGAAGAGATCGAGGATGTCTCGCACCTGCTCGACCTGCTTCTGGCAGAAGAAGAGCCCGCGGCAAAAGGGCTAGGACCGGCCCCCCGGATCGGGTAAGCTGGCCGCCACCGCCCGTCAGAGGCCGAGGCATGAGCAGGACCAAGCTTTTCCGCATCGTCGTGGCGGCCGCGGCCGTCGCCCTTGCGGGCTGTTCCGTGCCCGAACCCCCGGCCATCGGCGCGCTGCAGGAACCCGAGCTTGCCTTCCTGACCCAGATCGCCCCGCCGGGGGCCGAACCCGGCACCTGCTGGGGCAAGACCGTGACGCCCGCCATCATCGAGACGGTGACCGAACAGGTCATGATCCAGCCCGCCGAGGTGCGCAGCGACGGCAGCGTGCTGAGCCCCGCCGTCTTCAAGACCGAAACGCGCCAGCAGATCCTGCGCGAACGGCGCGAAACCTGGTTCCAGACCCCCTGCGCCGAGGACATGACGCCTGACTTCATTGCCAGCCTGCAGCGCGCGCTGCGCGCCCGCGCACTCTATCGCGGCGAGATCAGCGGCGTGATGGATGCGCGCACGCGGGCGTCCGTGCGCCGCCTGCAGGAACCGCAGGGGCTCGATTCCGGGATCCTGTCGCTGGCGGCCGCGCGCCAGCTGGGCCTTGTGGTCGACCCGCGCTTTGCACGCCCGGCCGGGTGAGCCCGCGAAACGACGAACGCCCCGGACAGAGCCGGGGCGTCGTCATGGGACGGGGACGTCTCAGTCGGCGATGGACAGCGCCACGAACCGCGGATCGCCGCCGCGCCGCACCAGCAGGAGCAGCGACTTGCGCCCGGCATCCTTCGCCTCGGCGATCCGGTCTTCCAGCGCGGCGATGCTGTCGACCTTCTGCTGGCCCGCCTCGGTGATCAGGTCGCCCGCGCGCAGGCCCTTTTCATAGGCTTCCGACGCTTCATCGACCGCGACCACGACCAGACCTTCCGCCCCTTCCGGCACGGCCAGTTCCGAGGCGATCTCGGACGTCAGCAGGCTGATGGTCAGGCCCAGAAGGTCCTTGGTCGCCGCTTCGGGCGCGGGCGCCTCGACCACGGCGGGGACCACGCCTTCGGCTTCCTCGCGCCGGCCCAGTGTCACGAGGAAGGTCTGCGTACCGCCATCGCGATGGACCAGAACGCGCACCGCCTTGCCGACCTCGGTGTTGCCGACCTGACGGACAAGGCCGCGCGTGTCGGCGACATCGACGCCATCGAAGCTCAGGATGACATCGCCCGCCTGCAGCCCCGCATCCTTGGCCGGGCCATCCGGCACGTCGGTGATGAGCGCGCCGCGCGCATCCGCGAGGCCCATCGCTTCGGCCACATCGGAGGTCACGTCCTGAATGCGCACGCCCAGCCAGCCGCGACGCGTCTCGCCGTACTTCTGGAGCTGGTCGACCACCCGTGTCACCACGTTCGACGCCATGGAAAAGCCGATGCCGATCGACCCGCCATTGGGCGACAGGATCGCGGTGTTCACGCCGATGACCTCGCCCTCCATGTTGAAGAGCGGCCCGCCCGAATTGCCGCGGTTGATGGCAGCGTCGGTCTGGATGTAGTCGTCATAGGTGCCCGACAGCGCCCGGTTGCGCGCCGACACGATCCCCACCGACAGCGAGAACCCCTGCCCCAGCGGGTTGCCCATGGCGATCACCCAGTCGCCCACGCGGGCGGTGTCGCTGTTGCCGAAGGGGACGAAGGGCAAGGGCCCGTCGGCTTCGACCTTCAGCAGGGCGATGTCGGTGTTTGGATCGGTGCCCACCACCTTGGCCTTCAGTTCCTTGCCATCGAAGAATTCGATGAGGATTTCGTCGGCCCCTTCGATCACGTGGTTGTTGGTGACGACAAAGCCGTCTTCCGAGATGACGAAGCCCGAGCCCAGCGCCGAAGACCGGCGCGGGCGCTGGCCTTCGCCGTTGCGATCCTGGAACTCGCGGAAGAAATCCTCGAACGGGCTGCCTTCGGGCACGATGCCCTGCGGGCCGGTGCGCCCTTCGACCATGGTCGAGGTGGTGATGTTCACGACCGAGGGGCTGACCTTCTCGGCCAGCGGCGCGAGGCTTTCGGGCCGCGCCTGCGCGGCGATCGCCTGCGCAAGGATCAGAAGCGAGGCAAGCACGCCCATCCAGAACAGGCGCAGCGCGCCTGCGCGGCTGCGGTCGGGAACGGCGCGGGCTATGGCGGCGGATCGAGGCATCATCCTCACTCTCCTTGCATCGGGGCGTGCACACAGGTCGCGGCATGCCGGTCTTTCATATGATGGTGCATCTAGGGTGCCGAAGGTTCAACACCAAAGGTTCGGGCGATCGCGCGCCATCAAAGGGACGTGAAACGGGTTACAATCCGCCGCCCAGCCAATAGGCAAGCCAGACGAGGATCAGCCCGAAGACCATCGACAAAAGCCCCATCTGACGCCGCGCCGCCTCGGGCAGCATGCGCATCGCTTCGAGCAGCCGTTCGACAAGCGAAGGGGCCAGCGCATAGGCCAGCCCCTCGACGATCAGTACCAGCCCGAAGGCCAGAAGGACGATGTCCATCAGTTGCCTGCGGCAGATGCGGCAGGCGCCACGCCGGTGGGCGACTTGAGGAAGTTGAAGAACTCCGAATCCGGGCTCATCACCATGGACGAATTGTTGCCCTGCAGCGCCCGGTCATAGGCGGTCAGCGACCGGTAGAACTCGAAGAATTCTTCGTCCTGCCCGAAGGCTTCGGCGAAGATCGCGTTGCGGCGGGCATCGGCTTCGCCTCGTGCGATCTCGGCCTGACGCTGCGCGTCCGACACCAGTTCGACCACGGTCCGGTCGGCCTGGGCGCGCACGCGCTGGGCCGCTTCGTTACCACGGGCGCGTTCGTCGGTCGCTTCGCGTTCGCGCTCGGCGCGCATCCGGTCAAAGGTCGCCGCGAGGTTCTGACGCGGCAGCGCTGTCTGCTTCAGCCGCACGTCGATCACCTGCAGGCCCAGCGGCTGCGCAAGGCGCTGCGTCTGTTCCGTGATGCGCTGCATCAGCACCGCGCGTTCCGGCGACAAGATGGTGTTCGAGGTCACGCCTTCGGAACCCAGCACTGCGCGCACCTGCGCGTTCAGGATGCTTTCCAGCCGCTCTTCCGCCTGGCGGATGCCGCCGACGCCCACGGCCTGACGGAACTGCACGACGTCCGAAATGCGGTAGCGCGCGAAGGAGTCGACGACCAGACGCCGGTCATCCGACGGCGTGACTTCCGTCGGCTGGGTGTCCAGCGCAAGAATGCGGTCGTCGTAGCGCACGACTTCCTGGATCAGCGGGATCTTGAAGGCCAGACCCGGGTCTTCCTTGACGCGTACGATCTGACCGAACTGCAGGACCAGCGCCTTTTCGCGTTCGTCCACGATGAAGATCGACGACATCGCACCGACAACGGCCAGCACGACGATCGGAATGAGGAAACGCATCAGTTTGACCCTCCGGTGTTACGGCGCAGTTCGTTCAGCGGCAGGTAGGGCACGACGCCCTGTCCCGATCCGCCACCGACCGCATCGTCGAGGATGATCTTGTCCACGCGGCCAAGCACCGTTTCCATGGTTTCGAGGTAAAGACGCTTGCGCGTCACCTCCGGCGCTTTCTCGTATTCCTCGAGAACGGCGAGGAAGCGGCTCGCCTCACCTTCGGCTTCGTTCACGACGCGGGCACGGTAGCCCTCGGCCTCTTCCAGAAGCTGCGCCGCTTCACCGCGCGCCTCGGCGAGGACGCGGTTGGCATAGGCATCAGCCTGCCGTTCCAGCCGGTCGCGTTCCTGCTCGGCCGCCTGCACGTCGCGGAAGGCGTCGATCACCTCGCCCGGCGGGTCCGCCTTGTCGAGGTTGACGCGCACGATGTTCACGCCCGAGCTGTAGGCATCGAGCGTCGACTGGATCAGGTTCTGTACCGTGTCGGCGATCGCCTGCCGGTCCCGGTTCAGGATCGGCGACAGTTCCGACTGCGCGATCACTTCACGCATCGCGGCCTCGCTCACCGCGCGGATCGTTTCCTGCGGCTCGGAAAGGTTGAAGAGGTATTCGGCCGGGTTCGAGATGTTCCAGACCACCTGGAAATCGATGTCGACGATGTTCTCGTCGGTGGTCAGCATCAGGCCAGCCTCGTCACCCGCCGATGCGGTGCCGATATCCTCGATCTGTTCGCGGGTCACCGCGAGCACTTCGGCCGTGATCAGCGGCCAGGGGGCAAAGTTCAGACCCGGCTGGCCGATCGAATAGAAGTCGCCGAGGAAAAGCTCGACCGACTGTTCTTCGGGCCGCACCGTGTAGAAGCTTGCCATGCCCCACAGGACCACCGCGCCCAGCACGCCGAGCCCGATCGTGCCGCGGGTGAAGATCGGCCCGCGCGGGCCGTCGCCGCGCCCGCCGCCGCCGGTGCCGCGGCCGCCGCGCCCGCCCATGAGCACGCGCAGCTGTTCCTGACCCTTCTTCACCAGTTCGTCGATCTCGGGGATCTGGGGCCCGTCATTGTCGGGCCGACGCCCGCCGCCGTTGTTGCCGCGGTTCCCGTCGTTCCCCGATCCTCGTCCGCCGCCCCCCCAGGGGCCGCCATTGTTACCTGCCATCGTGTCGTCTTTCCCTCACTTCGCCGCCGCGGCGGCGTTCTTCTCACAAATGGGCGCGATTTGGTCCAGATCAAGCGCGCCTGACAGGCTGTCGCATCGTCACGATCTCTTCCGACATCGTGGGATGCACCGCCACGGTGCGGTCGAAATCCTCTTTCGTGGCGCCCATCTTCACCGCGATGCCGGCAAGCTGGATCATTTCCCCCGCGCCGGGGGCGACGATATGACATCCCAGCACCCGCCGCGTCGCCTGCGACACCACGAGCTTCATCAGCACCCTGTCCGCCTTGCCGGCAAAGGCGGTGCGCATCGGCCGGAACGACGCGCAATAGACCTCGATCGGCTCGCGGTCGCGCGCCTGCTCCTCGGTCAGACCCACGGTGCCCAGTTCCGGCTGGGTGAAGACGGCCGACGGGATCAGATCGTGATCGACGGGCACGGGGTTTGCCCGGAACACCGTTTCGACAAAAGCCATGGCCTCGCGGATCGCGACGGGCGTCAAATTCACGCGGTCGGTCACGTCGCCGATGGCATAGACCGACGGCACGGCCGTCTGCGAATAGGCGTTCACCAAGATCTCGCCCCGGCGGCCGAGACCGACCCCGATCTCTTCCAGTCCCATCTCGGTTGTGTTCGGGTCGCGCCCCGTCGCGAACAGGACCGCGTCATAGACGCCCTCATGCCCGCGCGTGTCGCGCACCCAGACGGGCTTGCCCGCCTCGCCCGCGGGCACAAGGCCCGCCCGGTCGCGCGCATCGGCCCCCATGCCGCCTGCCTGCGGTGCGGCGTCGGCCGACGTCATCTCCAGGATGTTGGTCCCCAGATGGAGGTCGATCCCGCGGTCGCGCATTTCCTCGGCCACAAGGCCCCGCGCCTCGTCATCGAAGCCGCGCAGGATCTGAGCGCCCCGGTAGAACTGCGTCACCTTCACGCCAAGCCCGTGCAGGATGCAGGCGAATTCGCAGGCGATGTATCCGCCGCCCACGATCAGCACCGATTTCGGCAGCTCCGGCAGATGGAAGATGTCGTCCGACACGATGCCGAGATGCGCATTGGGGATGTCCGGCCGCGCGGGCCGCCCGCCGGTGGCGATCAGGATATGCTTGGCCGTGAAGACCTCACCGGTCGAGAGTTCGACCGTGTGCGCGTCGCGCAGCCGCGCCCGCGCATCGAAGGTGGTGACCCCGGAATTGGCCAGAAGCCGCCGGTAGATCCCTTCCAGCCGGTCGAGTTCCGCGTCCAGATGCCCACGGAAGCGGTCCCAGGAAAAGGGGCCGAGGTCGATATCCCAGCCATAGGCGCGCGCCTCGTCCGGCAGGCCCGCAAATTCCGACGCGAAGACCATGAGCTTCTTGGGCACGCAGCCCCGGATCACGCAGGTCCCGCCATAGCGGTCCATCTCGGCCAGCGCGACCTTCGCCCCCGCCTCGCCCGCCGCGACCCGCGCCGCGCGCACGCCGCCCGACCCGCCGCCGATGACGAAAAGGTCATAGTCGAAGCTCATCTGGCCCTCCCGCAATATCGCGCGGGAAGGTATTTCACATGGGACAGCGGAAGGCCAGACGGCAGCGAGGTGCAAGGCAAGACCACCTGCCCCGGCGGCCCCCCGCGCGGGCAACATCGTTCCGATTCGCCGCGGAATTCAGATCAACCCCATGACGTCGTTCGGTTTTTCAGGAGCTACTTGTTGCAGCCGCCCGCGACGGTAGGTCTTGCCCGGACATGGACCCCCTGGAAACCGGTCATGAAACCCGCGCTTGCCATTGCCCTCATCCTCGTTCTTCCGGCCGCTGCGGTCCTGATCGCGGGCTACCTGCTGCCCGCGACGCGCGACGGCACCACCCGGCTCACGGTGCGGGAACAGGCAACCATCGCGTCCCCGCTCGGGCGCATCCTCGCACGGTTGGTCTTTGATCCCGAAGCCTTTGCCGCCAAATATCTCGCCGAACTCGACGCCGAAGTGACACGTCGCCGGACAGAAGGACGCCGGGAATGAGCAAGAGACCCACCGACTGGCGGCGACGCTTCGACAAGGCAAAGCCGCCGAAGACAGTCATGCTCCATACCGACTTTGCGGGCATCAAGGCCGGCACGATGATGTATATCGGCTCGCCCGGCGTCTTCGCCAATTACATCGCGCGCATCCCGCCCGGCGAGACCCGCACGATTGAGCGGATGCGCAACGAACTGGCCCGCCGCAACGGCGCCGGCGCAACCTGCCCCGTCACCACGGCCATCTACCTCAAGGTGGTTGCCGAGATCGCCCTCGATGATCTGGAAAGCGGCAAGCCGCGCGACGCGGTGGTGTCCTTCTGGCGCGTCATCGAACAGGGCAGCAAGATCGCGCTGCGCCTGTCCTGCGGCGACGCGGTGATCGAACATCACCTGACACTCGACAGCGCGGCGGATCGACCGGACTGACCGCTGCGTTCAATCCCCGATATCGGTGAAGAGGTTCTCGCTTTCCACGAAATCCAGCCGGTCGCGCTCCACCGTTCCATCGGTGATGTCGCGCACCTCGATCCGGCCGTCGCCATAGCCCACGATCACCGTGTCGCAGATGTCGATGAACAGCCCGTTCTCCACCACGCCCGGCACCTGGTTCAGCACGAGCGCGAGCTGGCGCGCATTGCCGATGCGGTTGAGGTGCAGATCAAGGATGTGATTGCCTTCGTCCGTCATGAAGGGCGCCGCCCCGTTCATCCGCAACGTCGCCGTGCGCCCCATCACGTCGAGCGAGACGAGCATCTCCTCGATCAGCGCCTGACTGGTCTGCCAGCCGAAGGGGATGACCTCGACCGGAAGCGGGAAGGCGCCGAGCGTTTCGACCTCCTTGCCGGCATCGGCGATCACCACCATCCGGTCGCTGGCCGTCGCCACGATCTTTTCCTGCAAAAGCGCACCGCCGCCGCCCTTGATGAGGTTCAGTTCGGCATCGAATTCGTCGGCCCCGTCGATCGTCAGGTCGAGCCAGCGCGCCTCGTCGAGCGAGATCACCTCGATCCCCTGATCGCGGGCCAGCTGCGCAGTGCGCGACGAGGTCGGCACGCCTTTGAACTTCAACCCGTCATTGCGCACCATCTCGCCGAGGCACCGCACCAGCCAGGCCGCGGTCGATCCGGTGCCCAGCCCCACGCGCATTCCGTCCTCGACCAGATCGGCGGCACGTTTGGCGGCCACGAACTTGGCCTTGTCGATGGGCGAAAGCTCTCCGGTCATGGGCGGTCTCCTGCAGGTCGCGCCCGGTTATAGGACGCCCGGGGCAGACTGGCGAGGGCGATTTGACCCGCCCAAGCGGAAATGGCCATTGCAAGCGGCGCGCTGGCGTCGTCTCTGTGCGTGCAGAAGAACACCGATTCCGGTGTCGCGGGGTGTGATCGTGACCAAGGCCTATGTTCTGCATTATGCTCCGGACAACGCCTCGCTGATCGTCAGGCTCGCGCTTGAGGAGATGGGCCTGCCCTACCGCACCGTCCTCGTCGACCGCCGCAATGGCGGCCAGCGCGACGAAGCCTTCTTCGCACTCAATCCGGCGGGGCTGATCCCCTTGCTGGAAACCCCGCAGGGCCCCCTGTTCGAAACGGGCGCGATCCTTCTGTGGCTGGCCGACCGGCACAAGGCGATGGCCCCGGGCCTGCGGGACGAAGGCCGGGGCGATTTCCTCAAATGGCTGTTCTTCACCGCCGCCACCCTGCATGCCGACCTGCGCATCAGCTTCTATCCCGCCCAATACGCCGGGTCGGGCCCCGCGACGCTGCAGGCGCTGCGCAAGAAGGTGCAGGAACGTGTGCTGCGCCATTTCGGGCTGCTCGACGATGCCGCGGGCACATCGTGGCTCGGAGGCGAAGCGCCCTCGGTCCTCGACCTCTACGTCGCGGTCTGCGCGCGGTGGATGGCGCTCTACCCCGAAGAGGGACCGCACCCCGAAGGACACCTGCACGACTTCCCCGCCCTGCAGGCCATGACCGAACGGCTCGAGGCTCGGCCTGCCATCCGGCGCGCCTGTGCCGCCGAAGGTCTGGGGCCGCACCCCTTCACCCGGCCCGAGCGGCCGAACCCGCCGGACGGCAGCGCCACCTGACGCCGGGCATCCCGCCGACCAGAGCGGCCTTGCCAACGCGCGCCTTTCGCGGGCAACGCGTCGGTTTCCGACCTCGCCCCCGCGCCGGTCTGCGATAATCTGCGCCAAATCAGCAACGCCCGCCCGGGCAGAGAGAGAATCGATGTTCCTGTCGGTATTCGAGATGTTCAAGGTGGGCATCGGGCCCTCGTCCTCCCACACCATGGGGCCGATGGTGGCGGCGGGCCGCTTTCTCGACATGATGCGCGCGGCCCCGTTCCAGTTCGCGGGCGTCCGCGCCAGCCTGCACGGATCGCTCGCCTTCACGGGCGTCGGCCATGCGACCGACCGCGCCACGATCCTCGGCCTTGCCGGGTTCCTGCCCGACAGCTACGACGCCGAGGCGGCCGAGCGCACCCTGACAGCCATCCGCGACACGAAAACCGTGATGCCGGCGGGCCTGCCCGCCCTGCACTTCGACCCCAAGACCGACCTGATCTTCGATTACGACCGCCCCCTGCCCGGCCATGCCAACGGCATGATCCTGATGGCCACCGACGCGGAAGGAGACATCACGCTCCGTCAGGTCTTCTATTCGGTGGGCGGCGGCTTCGTGCTGACCGAAGAGGAACTCGCGGCCGGGAAAGCCACCGATGACGGCCCGGCCGTGCCCTATCCCTTCAAGTCGGCGGCCGAGATGCTGGACATGGCGAAGGCGTCGGCCAAGTCCATCGCCGCGATGAAACGGGCCAACGAACTTTCGCGGATGCCGGCCGACCGGCTGCACAAGGGCACCGGGCGGCTCTGGCAGGTGATGAACGACTGCATCGACCGGGGCCTGACGACCGACGGCATCCTGCCCGGCGGGCTTGGCGTCAAACGCCGCGCCAAGGGTATCCATGACGCGCTGCTGGCCGAACGCGGCCTGAACCTGACGGCACCGCACACCATCAACGACTGGATGAGCGTCTACGCGATGGCGGTGAACGAGGAAAACGCCGCAGGCGGGCAGGTCGTGACCGCCCCCACCAATGGTG